>DASRIR010000186.1:0-4745 GCA_035649875.1 Burkholderiales bacterium
GCGAGGTCGGCACCGGCTACTTCGACGAGATCACCCAGGTCGTGACCGCGGGCAAGGCCTCCACCACCGCGCTGCACGGCTCGACCGAGGACGAGCAATTCTTCGACTCGCAGAAAAAGCCGAAGCTCGCCGCGGCGTAGACTTCGCCGCCGAGATCGCGCGCGCGATCCTGGCTGGCTTCGACCGGCACTACGGCCTGTTCCGCGACGCCGCTGGGCAGGCGCGGGGCCTCTACGAGCGCGGCGCGTGGCGCGAGCTGCAGGCGCTTGCGCGCGAGCGCATCCAGATGTACGACAAGCGCGTCGAAGAGGCGGTGGCCGAGGTGCGCGCGCGCTTCCCGGAAGCCGAGCGCGACGAGACCCTCTGGCCCGGGATCAAGCTCGCGTACATCGGCCTGCTGCACGAGCACCGGCAGCCGGAATGCGCCGAGACCTTCTACAACTCGGTGGCCTGCGCGGTGCTGCACCGGCGCTACTACCACAACGACTTCATCTTCTGGCGCCCGGCGGTGGCCACCGAGCACCTCGAGGGCGAAGCGCCGAGCTACCGCTGCTTCTACCCGGTGAAGGACGGTCTCCGGAAGACGTTGAGAACCATTGCGTTGAGCGTCGGGCTCGCCAATCCCTGGGAGAACCTGCACCGCGACCTGCGCAGCGTGGTGCACGCGCTGCGCGAGCATTTCCCGCGGCCGGCGCGCGCGCAGCCCGACTTGCAGATCCAGGTGCTCGCCTCGCTCTTCTTCCGCAACAAGGCGGCCTACATCATCGGCCGCGCGATCAACGCCCATCGCGAGATCCCGTTCGCCGTGCCGGTGCTGCAGAACGAGCGCGGCCAGATCTACCTCGACACGCTGCTCGCGGGCGAGGACCAGCTGCTGGTACTGTTCTCGTTCGCGCGTGCCTACTTCTTCGTCGACATGGAGGTGCCGGCGGCCTACATTTCGTTCCTGCGCGGGCTCATGCCGCGCAAGCCGCGCGCCGAGATGTACATGGCGGTGGGCCTCGCCAAGCAGGGCAAGACGCTCTTCTACCGCGACCTGCACTACCACCTGAAGCACTCGACCGACCGCTTCACCATCGCGCCGGGCATCAAGGGCATGGTGATGCTGGTCTTCACCCTGCCCTCGTTCCCGTACGTCTTCAAGCTGATCCGCGACCGCTTCGCGCCGCCCAAGGACCTCGACCGCCAGACCGTGCTCGACAAGTACCAGATGGTGAAGCTGCACGACCGGGTCGGGCGCATGGCCGACACGCTGGAGTATTCATTGGTCGCCCTGCCGCTCAACCGTTTCAGTGAAAATCTTTTGGAAGAGCTGAAGCGCGAATGCGCCGATACCATAGAAGTGGACGGCGACCAGCTGGTGATCGGCCACGTCTACATCGAGCGGCGCATGCAGCCGCTCAACATCCACGTCGAGGAGTGCCGGCGCGACGGCGACGAGGCACGGCTGCGCTATGCGCTGCGCGAGTACGGCAACGCGATCAAGGAGCTTGCCGGCGCCGGCATCTTCCCCGGCGACATGCTGCTCAAGAACTTCGGCGTGACGCGCCACGACCGCGTGGTGTTCTACGACTACGACGAGATCCAGCCGATCACGGAAGTGAGCTTCCGCCGCATCCCGCCCGCGGCGAGCTACGAGGACGAGCTTTCCGCCGAGCCCTACTGGCGCGTCGGCGAGGGCGACGTATTCCCGGAGCAGTTCGAGCGCTTCCTGGTGAGCAACCCGCACGCGCGCGCGATCTTCTACGAGTACCACCGCGACCTGCTCGATCCCGAGTTCTGGACCCGCAAGCAGGCCCGCTGGCAGCAGGGCGTGCTCGAGGACGTCTTTCCCTATCCCGAAGAGATCAGATTCCTTCGATCACCACGCGCTTCTGCCGGGACCTGAGACCGGACTCGATGCGCACGTTGCGCTTCGGCACCTTGAAGTGCTCGGCCAGGAACTGGATCAGCGCTTCATTCGCTTTTCCATCCACCGCCCTTGCCGAGACTCTGACCTTGATGCGCTCGCCGTGCTTGCCGGCGAACTCGGTGCGGACGGCGCCCGGCTGGACGTGCAGGTCCAGGATCAAACCGTAGCTGCGGCGACGACCCGCAGGTGATTGACCACGATCAGCGCCACGTACAGCACGAGGAGCAGGATGAGCGGCGTCAGGTCGACGTTGCCGACTGGCGGCACGAAGCGCCGCAGCGGCCGCAGGAACGGGCGCGTGATGGTATCGAACGCCGGGGCAAGCGGCGTGTACGGGTTCACCCAGCTCAGCACCGCCTGCACGATGACCGCGAACACCAGGATGTAGAGGCTGTAGCGTAAGAGGTCGACGGCCGCGATGGCCGCCAGTGTGCCGGGCCCGGGCTCAGCGCCGACGATCGCGGCCTGCGCCCAAAGGCCGAGCGCCTGCACGACGAAACCGAGCAGCAAGGTCGCGAGGTCGAGCCCGGCGAGCCCGGGCACCACGCGGCGCGCGGGCACGACGAGCCAGTTAGTCGTGGCGAGCACGAATTCCCCGACCGGGTTGCGGAACGGCACTCGCAGCCACTGGAAATGAAAGCGCGCGAGCAGCACGAACACGACGAAGCTGAACACCGCATCGACCAGAAACACGCCGATCTGGGCGAACACGTCAGTCCTTTCCGAGGTCTTTACCGAGCTCGGTCGCGCGCCGGCTGGCGGCCTCGACCGCGCGCGCGAAGCGCTCGGCGAGCTTCTCCTCGTCGAACACCTTGAGCGCCGCCTCGGTGGTGCCGCCCTTGGACGTGACGTTCTTGCGCAGCACGGCGGGCGGCTCGTCGCTCGAGGCCGCGAGCTTTGCCGCGCCAAGGACCGTGTGCATCGCCAGCTTCAAAGCCGTTTCTTTCTTTAAACCCAGCTGTTCCGCGGATGCGGCGAGCTGCTCGATGAACCAGAACACGTAGGCGGGGCCGCTCGCGGAAACCGCCGTCACGGGATCCAGCAAGCGCTCGTCGCTGACCCAGACCACCTCGCCCACTGCGGAGAGGATGCGTTCTGCCTTTCCCCTTTCTTCCTCGTTGACGTCCGGTAGCGCGTGAAGCGCTGCGATGCCCGCGCCGATCAGCGACGGCGTATTGGGCATGCAGCGCACGAGCTTGCGGTGCCCGCCGAGCCAGCGCGACAACGCCTCGAGCGTGATCCCGGCCGCGATGCTGATCACAAGCTGCTGGCTGATCGCAATCGAGGCGAGGGCGGCGCGTGCGTCCTGCGGCTTGACCGCGAGGACCAGTACATCGCTGCGCTGCATCGCCGCGTCGGGCGCGGTGCCGACGTGCACCGGGTAGCGCGCGCGCAGGCGCTCGCGTGCCGCGGGGCTCACCTCGACCACCGCGATGGAGCGCGCGTCGGTACCTTTGGCCAGCAAGCCGCCGATCAGCGCGGTGGCCATGTTGCCCCCGCCGAGGAAGGCGATCCTCACGCGGCGTCCTTTTCCTTCTTCCGCGCCCCGAAGATGGCCGTGCCGACGCGCACCATGGTGGCGCCTTCCGCGATGGCGAGCTCGAGATCGTCGGACATCCCCATCGACAGAGTGTCGAAGCCGAACTCGCCCTTCATCCGATCGAACAGGGTGCGTACGGCGTGGTAGCGCGAGCGGTCCGCGCCCGGCTCGGGGATCGCCATCAGGCCGCGCAAGTGGAGCCGCGGCAGCTTTGAGATCCTCTTTGCCAGATCGGCGACTTCGTCGGCCGGCACGCCGCTCTTGCTCGCCTCGCCGGAGACGTTGACCTGAATTAACACATTGAGCGGCGGCAGGTCGGCTGGGCGCTGCTCGGAGAGGCGGCGTGCAATTTTTTCACTCGCGACCGTGTGCACCCAGTCGAAGCGCTCGGCGGCGGCTCGTGTCTTGTTGCTCTGAAGCGGCCCGATCAGGTGCCACTCCAAAGAAGGAAATGAGGCGGGCATTGATTGCATCTTTTGCACGGCTTCCTGCACGTAGTTCTCGCCGAAGGCATTTTGGCCGGCCGCGACCGCTTCCTGGACGCGCTCGAGCGGCTGGCCCTTGGACACTGCCAACAAAGTCACTCCCGAAGCGTGCCCGATGCGCGCCTTGGTCAGTTGCAGGTTATCCGCGATTCCAGCCATAATGCGTTGAACCAGCGAAGAAAAAAACTTCGCCGCTTCACGGGAGGATTGTAATGGATCTCACTGAGCTGCTCGCCTTCGTGGTCAAGAACAAGGCGTCGGACCTGCATTTGTCTTCGGGCCTGCCGCCCATGATCCGCGTGCACGGCGACGTGCGGCGCATTAACGTCGACGCGCTCGACCACAAGGCGGTGCACGCCATGGTGTACGACATCATGAGCGACGGCCAGCGCAAGTTCTACGAGGAAAACCTCGAGTGCGACTTCTCGTTCGCGGTGCCGAACCTCGCGCGCTTCCGCGTGAACGCGTTCGTGCAGCAACGCGGCGCCGCGGCGGTGATGCGGACCATCCCGTCGAAAATCCTGTCGCTCGAAGACCTGAAGGCGCCGAAGATCTTCGCCGAGATCGCCGACCAGCCGCGGGGCCTGGTGCTGGTAACCGGGCCGACCGGCTCGGGCAAGTCGACCACGCTCGCCGGCATGGTCAACCACATCAACGAGAACGAGCAGGGCCACATCCTCACCATCGAGGACCCGATCGAGTTCGTGCACGAGTCGAAGAAATGCCTGATCAACCAGCGCGAGGTCGGGCCGCACACGCTGTCGTTCTCCAACGCGCTGCGCAGCGCGCTGCGCGAGGACCCGGACGT
>DASRIR010000187.1:0-4848 GCA_035649875.1 Burkholderiales bacterium
AGCTGGGATGTATGTCGGGCAAATCGTGCGCCAGCGCACTGATGAACAGGTCTTCCGTCGCACGTTTTTTATCGGCTTGCTTGCGCTCGGCACGTACATGTGTCTGAGAGCCGTAGTTAGCTCCAACGCTCAAGCGAGCTAGCACTTTCATTAGATTCCGTGCTGCCACTGATACGACAACTAACGGCGACTAAGTGATTCCATGACTTGGCGCTTTCTGCCACTCGTCGGTGCGGTCCTATTCGCGGGGTCGTATTGGCGGGGGGCGTATGTCGGGGCCTGCAGAAGCGCCTGGATGCGTCCAAAGATGCCCTCTAACCCCGCTGCTCAGGCCGACGCGCACATAGGCGGGGTACCTTGCGACAGCCGGTCAGCGCGCGCGGCTGGCTGCGAACGTTAGGCAGCATGCCAAGCACCGCGTGAGAACGGCTCGCAAGAGGTCCAAGAAGTCGGCGGCGGTCGCAAGGAGGGGCGGCGCTACGCGCGTGGCCGCTAGGCCGGCCCTCCTCGCGGGCGGCAATCCTCAAATCGCGAAGGCCGACGGCGATGCCCCCGTGCAGGCGTACATCACGGCCATGCCGGGCTGGAAGCGCGAAGTCGGCCGCCACCTCGACGCGCTCATTGTTCGCACGGTGCCCGGTGCACGCAAGGCCGTCAAATGGAACTCGCCCTTCTACGGTATCGAGGGCCGCGGCTGGTTCCTCAGCTTTCACTGCTTCACCAAGTACATCAAAGTCACTTTCTTCCGTGGCATGTCGCTGCGTCCTCCTCCGCCGGGCGAGTCAAAGCACAAGGAAGTGCGCTACCTTGACGTTCATGAGAATGAGCAGCTCGACGAAGCTCAGTTCGCGCGTTGGGTGAAGCAAGCAAGCGAACTGCCCGGCTGGGACGCGAGCAATGCTGCCTAACAGCGCGTTGTTGACCGACGCCTCCAGCTCGCTGCGCTTAGCGTGCGGCGCGGCTGAACGCGAACGTTAGGCCTGCCATGGATCCACGTCGATTGGTCGTCGCCGCAGCGGTTGCACCGTGGGTGTCTCACCGATTCGGAACCGTTTCCTTTGCTATTTCATCCTCCGCTCGTCAGAACATTCAATCCTGATGTACGTCGATACCGGGCAGGGTCAACCTGAACCTCATGAAGAGACAGAAGCTGAACAAAACCCTTAAGCCGCCGAAAGATCAGACTCGTTTGGCAGCTATCCCGATGGTGTTCACACCTGAAGAATGCGTGCAATTAGTTGCAGATTTCACGCCGCATCTGAAGCCGGCGTTGGTAGAAACCATGGATCTCGCTCAGTCTGCGAGTATTCGTAAATCATCAGCGGTGTTCGTGTTCCCGAATGAGTCAACGAATTGGGTGTTCGAACGTCTGTATAAAGCCATCCGTGAAATTAATGACGCTGTATATGGTTTCGTTGTAAGTCAATTCAAAGAAGGTTTTCAGTTCACCCGTTATGAAGTTGGTGAGTATTACGGACCGCATTTCGATATCGGTCCGGGTAGACTGACGGAACGTAAATTGAGCCTGACTGTTCAATTGTCGGCTCCCGAAGAATACACCGGTGGAGAACTGATCATTTATCCGGAGTTTGTCGCTTCCAAGGATCAGGGATCGATGACAGTGTTCCCGTCGTTCATGTGTCACAACGTCAATCCGGTGAAGACCGGCGTTCGTTACTCGCTGGTGAGTTGGCTGGCAGGACCGCCATTCAAATAATGACGCCCAACTAGCGGGCGCTGCCATATGCGCAATTCAATCTTGGCTATCCTTGCGGGACTGGCTGCCCTCGGCGCAAGTTGTGCGCCAGGGCTAGGTCCTCTTTCGGAAGACCAGATCGATGCTGCACACAAGCGCGCGTTGGAGAGTGAGTTCGTTCCTTCGACCGCGGCCGACGCTGCAATCGTGAAAGCTCGATGGCACTGGACGAGTGCTTTCGTATATGAGGTCTATCGGCCGCTCTCGATCGATGGCAAGGGCGTGCATGTCGACTACACGGCAGATCAGACGAAGCACGCCGTGCCGATCGACCCGGGAGCGCGATCATTCGTCATCGATGCGGAATTCAATCGCGGCGACGGCATCTTCAAGGCCAAGGTTCCGATAAGAGCCACGCTCAGGCCGGGCGCGACCTACGAGCTGACCGGAGAAATTTCCGAGGAGCGGGTGACCGTTTGGCTGGAAGACGAAAAGTCGAGAGAACGAGCGTCGGAACTAGCGTCGGCGAAGCCTGAACGGTTCCGGGTAATTCCGATCTTCATTCCTCTGCGCTAACGACTGCAGTTGCCGCGGCGGCAGCTTGGTCCGCGGCTCTCTGCTGAAGCCAGGCGGTGCTCGTCGCTTCGCGCTGAGCGCGGCGCGGCAACACGCGCACGTTAGACGCCTCGCTGGGACGACAAAGCTTTACTTCTTCTTCGGCTTCTCGCTGCCCAGGAGTGGCACGCCCCCTTTTCCGAGCAGGCCGGCTTCCCCGTACACCCGCAGCTTGTCGCGCGTATCCGCGATGTCGAGATTGCGCATGGTGAGCTGGCCGATGCGGTCGCCGGGCGTAAAGAACACTTCCTCGCCCTTCTCCATGGTCAGGCGCTCGGGCTTGTAGGTGAGGTTCGGGCTCTTCGTATCGAGGATCGAGTAGTCGTTGCCGCGGCGCAGCTCGAGCGCGACTTCACCGGTGACCGCCTTGGCTACCCAGCGCTGCGCGGTCTCGCGCAGCATCATCGCCTGCGGGTCGAACCAGCGCCCGTGGTAGAGGAGGCGCCCGAGCCGCCGCCCGTTCGCGCGGTACTGCTCGATCGTGTCCTCGTTGTGGATGCCGGTGACCAGGCGCTCGTAGGCGACATGCAGCAGCGCCATGCCCGGCGCCTCATAGATGCCGCGGCTCTTCGCCTCGATGATCCGGTTCTCGATCTGGTCGGACATGCCCAGGCCGTGGCGGCCGCCGATCGCATTGGCTTCTTCCATCAGCTCTACGGGATCCGAGAAGCGCTGACCGTTCAGCGCAACCGGCTGTCCCTCGGCAAACCCCACGCTCACGCGCTCCGCCTTCACTTTCACTTCCTCGCGCCAGAAGGCGACGCCCATGATCGGCTGGACGATGCCGATCCCCTTGTCGAGGAACTCGAGGTCCTTCGCCTCGTGCGTGGCGCCCAGCAGATTGGAGTCGGTCGAGTAGGCCTTCTCGGCGCTCATCTTGTACTCGAAGCCAGCGCGCGTCATGTAGGCCGACATCTCGCGCCGTCCGCCCAGCTCGTCGATGAAGCGCTGGTCGAGCCAGGGCTTGTAGATGCGCAGCGCCGGGTTGGCGAGCAGCCCGTAGCGGTAGAAGCGCTCGATATCGTTGCCCTTGTACGTGCTGCCGTCGCTCCAGACGCCGACGCCGTCCTCGCGCATCGCCACCACCAGCATCGTGCCGGTCACCGCGCGGCCGAGCGGCGTGGTGTTGAAGTAGGTCGCCCCGCCGGTGGAAACGTGGAACGCGCCGCACTGGAGGGCGGCGATGCCCTCGGCGACGAGCTGCGGGCGGCACTCGACCAGGCGAGCGGCTTCGGCTCCGTAGGCGAGCGCCTTGCGCGGGATCTCGGCGTAGTCGGACTCGTCGGGCTGGCCGAGGTGCGCGGTATAGGCGTACGGGACCGCGCCCTTCGCGCGCATCCAGTGGACCGCCGCGCTGGTATCCAGCCCGCCCGAGAAGGCAATGCCGACCTTCTCGCCCTTCGGCAGCGTGCCGAGAATCGTCGCCAAGAGAGTCTCCGAAAAACCGCATGATACCGCCGGGGCTAGAATGGCTGCCGTGCGCCTCCTCGCCGCGCTGTTGGCCATCGTCGCATTGCACTGTGCCGCCGCGCCTTTCGCGGTTCAGGTGGGCGAGGCGCGCCTCGCGCTCGACGCGCCGCCCGGCTTCGCCGACACGACCTTCACTGGCTCGCCGCGCCTGCAGGAGCTCGGCGAGTCGCTCACCTCGGCGTCCAACCGCGTGCTGCTGTTCGCGCTCTCGGACGCCGACCTGCGGCGCTTCACCCTCGGTGACCCGCTCGAGCTGCGGCGCTACATGATCGCGGTCACTTCGCGCGCGAGCGAGCGCGATCGTATGAACGAAGCCACGTTCAAGACGCTCGCCGCCGACTCGCTGCGCGAGCTGGGACCGCTGCCCGCGGCGGCGCAGTACCAGGATTACCTCGAATCGCGCCCGCCCGGCACCGTGAGCACGCTCGTCGAGCTGCGCAACGAGCCCGACGCGGTCTCGGTGCTGCAGGGTACGCGCAGCAAGGGCCGCGGCTTCTTCGAGCGCTCGAAGTACATGCTCTCCTCCACCAGCCTGGTCCTCGTGCGCGGCAAGGCGTTGAGCCTGGCGGTCTTCACGCAATACGACGATGCGGCCGACCTCGAGTGGATTCGCACCGCTACCACGCGCTGGATCGACGAGCTGAAGCGGCTCAATTCGCGCTAGGGGCTCCGATGCCGTCCTTCGACATCGTCTCGCAGGTGGACCGCCAGGAAGTGAAGAACGCGGTCGAGCAGACCAACAAGGAGATCACCAACCGCTTCGACTTCAAGGGCTCCGACGCCCGCGTGGAACAGGCCGAGCTCGTCCTGACGGTCTACGCCGACGACGAGTTCAAGCTCGGCCAGGTGCTCGACGTGCTGCGCCAGCGCCTCGCGAAGCGCAACGTCGACGTCCGCGCGCTCGAGCCCGGCGCAGTGGAGAAGATCTCGGGCGACAAGGTGAAGCGGCCGGTGACGGTGAAAGTCGGCGTGCCGCAGGAAAAGGGCAAGCAGATCCAGAAGCTGATCAAGGACGCCAAGCTCAAGGTCGCGGCCTCGATCCAGGGCGACGCGGTGCGCATCTCAGG
>DASRIR010000188.1:0-11103 GCA_035649875.1 Burkholderiales bacterium
CCCAGCGCGCTCGCCCCGCCACTGACGTTGGCAATGCTGTTGAAGCTCAAGGTGCCGGCGCTAACCGTCGTCACTCCGGTATAGGTATTGGCGCTGGAGAGCGTGAGCGTGCCGGTTCCCTGTTTAACCACCGACCCGGTACCCGATATCACCCCCGCCTGGGTCATCGCGCCGGCGGAGTTGAAGGTCAGCACTCCGCCATTGGTATTCACGTTTTGGAGACTGGTGATCCCTCCCGCGCCGGCGTTGAGCGTGAGGCCCAGTTGTCCGACCGTCGAGGTCACGTTGGCGCCGGCGTTGAATGTGATCCCGTTCGTCGCGTTGAGCGTCAGTGTCGCGTTGCCGCCGGCGGTCTTGGCAACCGCATTCTCCACCGTGATGTCGCCGACCTGGCTGTTCGTACCCGCGGTTCCAGTCGTGATCGTTACGCTGGTGCCGGCGTTGAGCGCGGTCTGGATGCTGCCGGTCGTGACGATCGCGTTGTCGTCCGTCGTCGTGAAATTCGGATTGCCGCTGACGTTGGTATCCGAACCTGCCGTCCGAATCGTGATGTTGTTCGGATCGAGCAGCCAGGCGCCGCCTTGCCCCGCGGGCGCCGAAGCGTCGACCGTGCCGGTTGCCTGGAGGACGTTCTTGCTGCTGGTTTCGACGAACCCGCCGTTGCCCGACGCCGCGCCGCCGCGCGCGGAAATGGTGCCGTTGAACCCGGTGTATTCGTTCGACCAGAGGATCACCTTGCCGCCATCGCCGGAATTCAGCGCATCGGCCTTGATCTGCGCCCCCTCGGCCACGTACGTGGCGGATGCATTTTGTTCCGGGCCGCCGCCTAGGTAATTTCCGCCGACGAGCACGGTGCCGCCGCCCGCATCGCCGGAAGCATCAAGCTTCGCTCCAGAAGACAGGCCGACTCTGTCCCCGAGCACCTTGATCGTGCCGCCGTGCTCGCCTGCGGCGCGTCCCGATGCGTCGAGCGTTCCGGACACGGCGACCACGCCGCGTTCGCCGCCTTCGAGCCGGATGACGCCGTCACGCTGCGAAACGCTCATGGCCTGAATAAGGCCTGTGTTGTTCACGACTGTGGACGCAAGGTCGCCCGCTGCACGCGCGGCGAGGATCACCGTGCCGCCGTCGGCCTGGACTACGTGGCGGTTCTCGACCAGCGCGGTGAGGGCCGCCTCGTCGATCGCAAGGCTCACGAGCCGGTCGCCCGCGAAGTCCAGGGTCACCTTGTTTCCTGCGCCGAGCGCGACCGTTCCAAGGCGCGCGGCGATCACGCCCTGGTTGCGCACTTCCGGGGCAAGCAGCGCGATGTACCCGCCGTCGGCGGCACGAAGCGTTCCCTCGTTGATCACCGGGCCCGCCGTGCCGCTGCTCGCGAACGTATAGCGCCCGGCCAGGAAGTTCGAGTCCGAAATGTTGAGACTCGTCGCGACCAGCGCGCCGACGTCGACTTGCGCAGTCTTTCCGAAGAGTACGCCGCTCGGGTTCACCAGGAACACCTGGCCGTTGGCGCTCAGGCGCCCAAGGATCTGGGAGCCTCCGGACGAGCTCGTCACCCGGTTCAGCGCCACCGAGGAAGAGTTCGGCTGCGCAAAGTTCACGCTCGCAGCCGACCCGATGTTGAAGCTCGACCAGTTGATGATCGCCTTCTGGGTCGCCTGGTTCACGTCCATGCGCGTCCCCGACTGGCCGATCGTCGCGCTGCCGGCGGCGACCTGTCCCCCGGTGGGAAGCGCGGCGGGGTCCAGTGCGTAGGCTGGGAGTGCGCCGAACGCAACCAGCACGCTCGCCGTCAGCACGCTGAGCCGCGGAAGGGTTCGCCGGTCGCCTTTGCGAGTCACCGTTGGCGCCTCAGAAGAACGCGATCGCCTGCAGCCAGAACTGCGTGCGGTTCTGCGTGCCGTCGGAATCGTTGTCGTTCACATCGCGTCCCGGATTCTCGCCAATCCGGTGGGCGATGCTGGCGCGAAGCGAGAAGCTCGCGGGCCGGTTCAGGTTCAGGCCCAACCCGTAGCCCGAAAGGCCGTAGCGGTTGCTGATCCGCGTGTTCGCGCCCTGCCAGCCCGGCCACTCGTTGCGGTGCAGGCGGATCTCGCCGTGGTCGAGGAACGCGGCAAGCTGCAGGCTTGGCCCCCAGTCGTAGCGCAGCTCGAGGTTTGCGAGTAACCCCTCGTCGCCGACCGCCTCGCCGGTCGGATAGGCGCGTACGCCGAACGGGCCGCCGAGCACGAACTTCTCCGACGAGTCGAGGTTTTTCGACGCGAACTGGCCCGCCAGCGCGCCATAGAGCGACAGAGCTTCCCCGAGCCGCTGCTGGCGCACTAGCGAGTACGCGGCCTTGGCATAGTCGCCATGCGTGCGCGCGGTGGCGTCGTCGAGCGCGCGATCGGGAGCATGGCCGTCAAGATTGAGCCGGCCCGAGGAAACGCCGATGGCATAGGTGCTGAGCCCCCCGCCGCCGGCGGAGTCGCGAAAGTCGCCGCTGCCGGCGAGCGTCGCGACTTGCGCTCTCTTGTCGCTCGTGGTGGAGGCGACCGTCGCGTTGAAGTAATCGCGCACATCGTACGTCGCGCTGACATAGAAGTTCGCGTCGCGCGAGCGCAGCACCGGGTAGAGCGCGCTCAGCGTAGCAGTCTGCGCGTCGCCCCGCGCCTCGAGCGTGGAGAATTCGCAGCACAGCTCGTAGGTCGTCCCCGTATACGCCGCGCCGGCTTTGAGCCCCGAGGAGCCGACCGGAATCGCGTAGGCGATGCGCGCGTACGCGGCGCCCTCGGCAGCCTGCAGCCGGATGCTCAGCAGATCGCCGTAGCCCGACGCGTCGTTCAGGTACAGCGTCCCGCCGAGGCGATAGCGGCCGGAGAACTTGTTGCCATAGGTGTCGACGTCGACTTCGCCGGAAATACGCGGCCCCTCGCTGAGTTGCGCAGTCAGGTTCGACGTTCCGATTGTCGCGCCAGGCTGCAGCACCGAGCGCACGTCGATGCCCGGGAGATCGTTGAGCAGCAGCAAGCCCCGCTCGAGATCTTGCTCGCGGATGAGGCCGCCCGGCGGAAGCGCATTTTGCAAGGTGGACTCGACGACTTGCGGGCGCAGCCGGGTTTCGCTGATCGGCTTCACGCTCACGCGATCGAGACGGCCCTCGAGCACCGTGATCTCGACGATGCCGTCGCGGATTTCCTGCGCTGGGACATACCCGCGCGCGACAAAGTAACCGTGATCGCGGTAATGCCGCGTGATCACGTCCGCGGCGCGCTGCAGATCGTCGAGCGCGAGTTCTTTTCCGACGAAGTCCTTCAGCAGCGGCAGCAACTCGCCTTCGGTGAACGCAGTGCTGCGGGTGATCCGGAAACCCTTCACGAGGAAGCGGACGCTATCGGGCGCCTTGAGGGCGGGGCGGGCGGGCTGCTCAATCAGCGGCTCTGCGGGCGTGCGCGGCGGCGCTGGGGGCACACGGCCGCGCTCGAAGTCCTGCTGAATACGTCCGGCATCGGGTGGAAGCTGTGCGAGCGCACCGCCCGGCGCGGAGGCGATCACTGCCATCGCCGCCAAGAATCTTCCCCACATCACGTTCCCCCCGGCCCGCAAGCCGGTCACCCCGTATCGAAACAGCTTATTTAGAAAACCCTACGCGCCCGCATCTTATATGAAACGCTTGCGGCTTGAGGATAAGTAAGCTTCAGAAGTGGTTATTTTTAGGGAGATTTCTGGCCAAACTTCACACTAGTCCGGCGGCGCCAAAGTAGAAGAAAATCGTGCCGGATCAGTTGGATACCGAATAGTCTGCGATTTGTAGATTTTGCGCTGCAACCGGCGCGCGCCGTGAGCCGCCAGCACCGCTGCCTCAGGCGGCAGCGCGCTCCGCGTGAGTGTTCTCGAATTTGCTGAGCAGCTCGGCACGCTTTTTCCCTGCGGCGGCAACGTTGCGCTTCTTGATGTAGCCGAAGCCGCGGATGTCGTCCGGGATCGCGGCGATCTGCACGGCCAGCGCGTGGTTCTGCGGCGTGAGCCGCGCGAGCAGGCGTTCGACGGTCTCCTCATATTCCCGGATCAGCGCCCGTTCGGTGCGCCGCTCTTCGGTATACCCGAAAGGATCGAGCGCGGTGCCGCGCAAGAACTTGAACGGCTGGAGGAGCCTGAATACCGGCAGCATCCAAGGTCCGAAGCGCATCTTGCGCGGCTCGCCGCTGGTCGGATCCTTGCGCGCGAGGAGGGGCGGCGCGAGGTGGTACACCACGCGGTAATCGCCCTCGAACATGCCTTCGATCTTCTTGCGGAAGCCGGTATCCGCGTGCAGCCGCGCCACTTCGTATTCGTCCTTGTAGGCGAGAAGCTTGGCGTAGTAGCGCGCGACCGCTTCGGTGAGCTTGGTGGAACCGAGACTCGATTCGCCGCTTTTCACCCGGTTGACCAAGCTACGGTAGCGCTCGGCGTACGCGGTATTTTGGTAGTCGGTGAGGAACTTCGCGCGCCGCTCGACGAGCTCGTCCAGACTGCGCGAGAAGTGTTGGTCGATCGGAATGACCTCCGCCGGCATCGCGATGCGCTTGACCTTCTCGAGGTCCAGCGCAGCGCGCCGCCCCCACACGAAGCTCTTCTTGTTGAAGTCGACCGCGACCCCGTTCAGCTCGATCGCGCGCTCGAGCGACGCCGCGGTGAGCGGCAGCCAGCCCTTCTGATAGGCGTAGCCGAGCATGAACATGTTGGTGGCGATCGCGTCGCCCATAAGGCCGGTGGCGATTTCGGTCGCGGGAACGAACATCGCCTCGGCGCAGGTTTCGGCGATGTCCTTCTGCAGGTCGCTCCCTGGAAGCTGCCAGTTCGGATTGCGCACGAACTCCGCGGTCGGCGTGACCGTGGCGTTGACCACCGCGCGCGTGCGGGCGCGGTCCATCTTGGCCACCGACTCGCCGCTCGCGCTCACCACGAGGTCGCAGCCGAGCACCAGGCTCGCACCGCCGGTGTCGAGGCGCGTCGCATGCATCTGTTCCGGGCTCGCGGCGATCTGCACGTGCGACATCACCGCGCCGTACTTCTGGGCGAGGCCCGACATGTCGAGCACGGTCACGCCCTTGCCTTCGAGGTGGGCGGCGACACCCAGGATCTGGCCGATCGTGATGACGCCGGTACCGCCGATTCCCGTGACCAGGATGCCGTACGGAGCCTCGAGCGGGGCCAGCGTGGGCTCCGGCGCAGAACCGAAGTCATCACTCACTTTTGCCGCGCCGGACTTGCCCTTCCGCAGCCGCCCGCCCTCTACGGTGACGAAGCTCGGACAGAAGCCCTTCACGCACGAGAAGTCCTTGTTGCACGAAGACTGGTTGATCACGCGTTTGCGGCCGAACTCGGTTTCGAGCGGCTCGACCGAGAGGCAGTTGGACTTCACGCTGCAGTCGCCGCAGCCCTCGCAAACCATCTCGTTGATCACCGCGCGGATCGCCGGGTCCGGATACTCGTCGCGCTTTCGCCGGCGGCGCTTTTCGGAGGCGCAGGTCTGGTCGTAGATCAGCGCTGACACGCCTTCGGTTTCACGGAGCTCTTTTTGAACCGCATCCAGCTCGTCGCGATGCCGGACGGTGACGCCCGCGGCCCAGTGGGTGCCGTGCGGATATTTGTTTGGCTCGTCGGTCACCACCACGATCGGCGTCACGCCTTCGGCGGCGAGTTGGCGCGAGATCATCGGCGGGTCGAGCGGGCCGTCGTGGCGCTGGCCGCCGGTCATCGCGACCGCGTCGTTGTAGAGGATCTTGTAGGTCATGGTGACCTTCGCCGACACCGCCGCGCGGATGGCGAGGATCCCCGAATGGAAGTACGTGCCGTCGCCGAGGTTGGCGAAGATGTGCTTCTCGTTGGTGAACGGCGCCTGCCCGATCCACGGCGCGCCCTCGGCGCCCATGTGCGTGAAGGTCGCGGTGCTGCGGTTCATCCACACCGCCATGAAGTGGCAGCCGATGCCGGCGGTGGCGCGGCTTCCTTCCGGCACGCGCGTGGAAGTGTTGTGCGGGCAGCCGGAGCAGAAATACGGTTGCCTGACCGCGGTCACCCTTGGGCGGCTCAGGACCTTTTCCTTGAAGCCCAGGAACGCCAGGCGCTCCCTGAACTGCGAACCGAGAGACTGCGTCATGCCGAGCTTCTCGAGTCGCTGCGCGATGGCTTTCGCCACCATCGCCGGCGAATGCTCGTAATGCGCCGGCAGGAGCCAGCTGCCCGCCGGCTGGCCGCCGCTGCGGCTCCACTCGCCGCTGTCGTCGAACTTGCCGACCACGCGCGGCGCGCGCACCCCTTCCTTCCAGTTGTAGAGCTCTTCCTTGATCTGGTACTCGATCAGCTGGCGCTTCTCCTCGACCACCAGGATCTCTTCCAGGCCTTCGGCGAAGCGTCGCGCGCCGATGGGCTCTAGCGGCCAGGACATCGCCACCTTGTAGACGCGCAGGCCGATATCGCTCGCGGTTTTCTTGTCGATCCCCAGATCGGCCAGCGCCTGCATGACGTCGCCGAACGACTTCCCTGTGGTGACAATTCCGAGACGGGGGGCGGGGGTGTCCCAGATGATCCGGTCCAATCCGTTCGCCCGCACGTAGGCGAGAGCGGCATAGACCTTCCAGTCGAGGATGCGCGCTTCCTGCTCGAGAATTCCGTCCGGCCAGCGGATGTTCAGCCCGTCGGGCGGTAGCGTGAAGTCCGTGGGCATCTTGGTCTTGACCCGGTCCGGGTCGACGATCACGGATGCGCCCGATTCCACGACGTCGGTCACGCACTTGAACGCCACCCAGCATCCGGAGTAGCGGCTCATCGCGATGCCGTGCAGGCCGAGGTCGAGGTAGTCCTGCACGCTCGACGGATTGAGCACCGGGATCAGGCAGGCCTTGAAGATGTGCTCGGACTGGTGGGGCAGCGTCGAGGACTTCGCGCCGTGGTCGTCGCCCGCGAGCACGAGCACGCCGCCGTGCCGCGCGGTGCCGGCGGCGTTGGCATGCTTGAACACGTCGCCGCAGCGGTCGACGCCCGGGCCCTTGCCGTACCACATGGAGAACACGCCGTCGTACTTCGCGCCCGGGAAAAGGTTGAGCTGCTGCGTGCCCCAGATCGAGGTCGCGGCCAGGTCCTCGTTCAGGCCGGGCTGGAACTTGATGTGGCTGCGCTCGAGGTGTTGGCGCGCGCGCCAGAGCGCCTGGTCGAAGCCGCCGAGCGGCGAGCCGCGATAGCCGGAGACGAAGCCCGCCGTATTGAGACCGGCGCGCAGGTCGCGCGCGCGCTGCAGCATCATCAGGCGGATCAGCGCCTGCATGCCGGTGAGGAAGACGCGGCCGCTTTCGACGGTGTACTTGTCTTCGAGGCTGGCTTTAGCGAGTTCCATGGGTGTTAGACAGCGGCGCGGGCTTTGATTCGCGGCTTCGGCACCTTGGGACCAGGCCGGTCCCAGTATGGCTCAGGACCAAACGACTCGGCGAGGAATTCGATGAACGCACGGGTCTTCGCGGGCAGGTGACGCCGGTGAGGATAGACCGCATAAATAGCCACATCTGTCGCGAAGGTATAGCCCGGAAGTAGCGAGACCAGCGAGCCGTCCTCGAGGTGCTTGCGCACGTCCCAGGTGGACTTGAGCGCGACGCCAAGGCCCGCGAGCGCCCATTCACGCAGCACCTCCCAGTTGTCGCACGCGTAGCGGCCGTTGACGCGCACCGAGCCTGGCGTGCCGTCGGGGTCGCGGTAGTCCCAGTTCATCGCGAAATCGGTGGTGGTGAGGCAGTTATGGTTCACGAGCTCGTCGGGCGTCCTCGGCGAGCCATAGCGGCGCAGGTAGCCCGGGCTCGCGCAAACCACGCGGCGGTTGGGCGCGAGCTTGCGCGCAGCGAGCGAGGAGTCGGCGAGGTCGGCGATGCGGATCGCGAGGTCGAAGCCCTCGTCGACCACGTTCACCGTGCGATCCGAGAGGCTGAGGGCGATCTGCACGTCGGGATAGCGCGTGGCGAAGCGCGGGATGAGCGGCGCGACGTGCTGGTTGCCGAACGAGGCGGGCAGGGCGACGCGCAGGATGCCGCGCGGCTCGGCGCGGCCGGCGGATACGGCCGCGTCGGCTTCCTCGATCTCGGCGAGCACGCGCGTGCAGGTCTCGTAGTAGGCGGCGCCTTCGTCGGTGAGGTGCAGGCTCCGGGTGGTGCGGTTGACGAGCCGGACCCCGAGCCGGGACTCGAGGGCGGCAAGGCGTCGGCTTACGTGCGCGGGCGACATGCCCAGCTCGCGGGCGGCCGCCGAAAGGCTGCCAGTCCCGACGATCCGGGCAAAAACCGTAATCTCTTGAAGCGCATCCGCCATCTTTGCAGAATCTGCAAAAGTCTTTTACAAATCCAGAGTATTCTAAACTCAAAAGCAAAGGCCTAAGATTGTTGCGTTGCAGCAGCCCGGTTGGTTCCTCCTCCTCCTCCAATACCGTCGGGCTGACTCGAGGGGCAGGCCCAAGGCCTGCCCCTTATTTTTTCCAGGTTAGGCCTTCACTCCCACCAGCCGCATGTCCCGGGGCTCCCGCAGCTTGAACTGGGCGGGCTCCTGCCGGACCCGGGTCAGGCCCGCCTGAATCATCACCTTCGCGAGGCTCCCGGGGGTATACCCCCAGCGGTGCACCATCAGCGGGTCGCGCCAGCGCGGGTCGCCGTAGAACACCCACATCGTGCGCTGCCCTTCCTGGCCAGGGCCTGAAAACATGTCGGGGTCGCGAAGGAACTGCTCGCATGCGCTCTGCAGGTTGGGGCACTCGAGGATCATCGGCGCGTGGGGCTTCAGCACGCGCACCCACTCGCGCAGCACGTCGACCACTTCCCAACGCCAGAAGTGCTCGACCACGTGCACCGCGAGGATCTCGTCCGCGCTGCCGTCTTCGAACGGCTCGAGGCGGTGCAGGTCGCAGATCACGTCGGGCTTCTGCCCGGCGCGCGCCGGCGCCACGTCGACGTTCACGTATCCCGGCAGGATCTTGTCACCGCAGCCGAGGTTGAGCTTCACGGCTGCACTGCGCAGTCGACGCGGGACTCAGGTCGCCGCTCAGGTCGCGGGCGACAGCTTTTCCAGCCGATAGCCGTAGTTATAGATCGGCACCACGCGGTACCCGGACTCGGGCCGAAGGTCGAGCTTTTTGCGCACTTGGCTCACGTGCGTGTCGACGGTGCGCGTGGCGAGGTCGCCGGTGCGGCCCCACACCGTCTCCTGCAGGTGGCCACGCGAAAGCAGGCGGCCGATGTTGCGGAAGAGCGTCACGGTGAGCTCGAACTCCTTGGGCGTGAGCTCGATCTTGTTGCCGTCGCGGCGCACTTCGCCCCGCTGGATGTCGATCTCGAACGGCGGGAAGGAAAGCTGCTTCTTGTCCTCGGTGGGGTAGGCCCGGCGCAGCAGCGCGTGGACGCGGGCGAGCAGCTCCTGCCGGCGCACCGGCTTCACCATGTAGTCGTCGGCGCCGTGCTCGAGCGCGAACACGATGTCCTGCTCGGAGTCGCGCACGGTGACGAACAGCACCGGGACCGTGCGCGACACGTTGGCGCGCAGCCACATCAGGATCTCGGCGCCGGACACGTCCGGCACCTGCCAGTCGAGCATGAACAGATCGAAGCTCTCGCGCCCCGCCTGCTTCATCGCCTCGCGCCCGCTGAGATACGCGTGCACGTCGTGGCCGTCGTCGGAGATCCAGCGCCGCAGCAGCGCCAGCTGGTCGGGATCGTCTTCTAGAATCGCTACACGCACCGCAACCTCCCTCGGGAGGCCAATCATACTGGAGAGAACCATGCGCGTCGCGTTACTGGGTGGCGGCACCATCGCGCGGCTCGTCCTCGAGCATTGCCCGCCGGGAATCGAAATCGTGGCGCTGGTCGGCCGCGACGGGGCGTCCCGCGGCGCGGCGCTCGCGCGCGAATTCGGCATCCGCTATGTCGTGGAACGCGAGGCGCTGTTCGCTGCGCGGCCCGCGGCGGTGATCGAGGCCGCGTCGCACGAGGCCGTGCACCAGCATCTCGTGCCGCTTCTGCGGGCGGGCGTGAGCGTGGTGGTGCTTTCCGCGGGCGCGCTCGCAGACGATCGATTGAAAGCGCAAGCCGAGCAGGCCGCGGCCGCCAGCGGCGCGCTGTTCTACGTTCCCTCGGGCGGAATCGGCGGGCTCGATGCCCTGAAGACCGCTTGCCTCGCCGGCGTCGACGAAGTTTCGATCCGGGTGGCGAAGCCGCCCGCGGCGTGGAAGGGCATTCCCTATGTGGAAGGGCTCGGCGTTCAGCTCGACCGGCTGCAAGCCCCGAGCACGCTGTTCGAAGGGCCGGCGCGCGAGGGCGTGCCGCACTTCCCGCAGAACGTGAACATCGCGGCGGTGCTGTCGCTCGCCGGCATCGGCATGGACCGCACTCGGCTCGAGGTTGTGGCCGATCCCGGCCTGACCCTGAATACCCACACGATCCGCGTGTCCGGTGCGGCGGGACGCATGACGGTCGTGCTCGAAAACGTCCCGGCGCCGGAAAATCCCAAGACTTCCTGGCTCGCTTGCTACAGCGCGCTTGCCGCCCTCAGGTCGCTCGAGTCCAAGGTGCGATACGGGACTTGAAATCCTGTAGCTTTTTCTTGACCAAGCGTCGGATTACTCACATAATTTCTGGTTCCGCCGGAGGGGTGCCCGAGCGGCTAAAGGGGGCAGACTGTAAATCTGTTGGCCTTGCGCCTACGTTGGTTCGAATCCAACCCCCTCCACCAGGCACTCCGTGACGGAACTGAGGCGGCGCAGGTATTTTTTCGGGTGAAGACAGGCGGGTGTAGCTCAATGGTAGAGCAGAAGCCTTCCAAGCTTATGACGAGGGTTCGATTCCCTTCACCCGCTCCAGAAAGCGTGAACATCGCCCATGTAGCTCAGTGGTAGAGCACTCCCTTGGTAAGGGAGAGGTCACGCGTTCAATCCGCGTCATGGGCACCAGAGGTCAATAGGACGAAAACTTCGAGATGGCAAAAGGCAAATTCGAGCGCACCAAGCCCCACGTGAACGTGGGCACGATCGGGCACGTGGACCACGGCAAGACGACGCTGACGGCGGCGATGACGCACATTCTGGCGAAGAAGTACGGGGGCGAGGCGAAGAACTAC
>DASRIR010000189.1:0-2375 GCA_035649875.1 Burkholderiales bacterium
TCGCTGCCCGATGCGTTTAATGGGGTCATGAAGCCCATCCTGATCATCCTGACCTGCGTCTTTATTCTGTTCATGCTGAGCGGCTGCGTGGTGGCTCCCTATGCCGAGCCGGTGGTGGTCGCGCCGCCGCCGCCGCGCGCGGTGGTCGTGCGGCCGGCTCACGGCCACTATCACCCGCACTACGGCCCGCGCTGGCGCCACTGGCGCTAGAAGGCGACATGGGCATGGGGCTTGCAGATCCGGTTGGGCTTGCGAGTCCTAGAAACCCCGGAGACGGAAACCCTATCGAGCGTCGTGCCGGTGGTGTGCAATTGCACCGCCGGCGGCGGGCGCTCGGCGGCTGACGTCGAGCGCGCGTTCGAGGGAACCGGCATCGAAGCGCGGGTGGTGCCGCTGGACGGCGGCGATCCGCGCGAGGCGGCGCTCGAGGCGCTGAAGTCGAAACCGCCGGTGCTGGTCGCAGCGGGCGGCGACGGGACGATCAGCGCGGTCGCGGACGCGGTGCGCGGCACCGGCACCGCGCTCGGCGTCCTGCCGGTCGGCACGCTCAACCATTTCGCCAAGGACCTCGGCATTCCGCTCGACCCGGCCGAGGCCGCGCTTGTGATTGCCGCCGGCAAGCGCATGGCGGTGGACGTGGGCGAGGTGAACGGGCGCTGCTTCATCAACAACGCGAGCCTCGGGCTCTATCCCGGGCTGGTGCGCGAGCGCGAGCGCCAGCAGCGCCGCCTGCGGCGCAGCAAGCGCCACGCGATGCTGTGGGCGACGCTCGCGGTGCTGCACCGGCCGCCGCTGCTCGACCTCAGGCTCGAGCTCGACGGCGACGTGCACGAGTGCTTCGCGCCGTTCGTGTTCATCGGCAACAACGGCTACCGGATGGAAGGCTTCGACATCGGCACGCGCCAGCGCCTCGACGAAGGCTGCCTGAACGTCTATACCACGCGCGGCTGCACCACCAGCGGGCTGATCAAGCTCGCGCTGCACGCGCTGTTCGGCCGCCTGCGCCAGGCCGAGGACTTCTTCGAGTCGCACGCGAGCGCGCTGCGCGTCACCAGCCGCAAGCCGCGCCTGCTGGTCGCCACCGACGGCGAGGTGACGCCGATGAATACGCCGCTCGAGTTCCGCATCCGGCCGCGCGCGCTCGAGGTGCTGGTGCCGTGAGGGTGCTCGCGCACCTGTCGGACCTGCATTTCGGCCGCGTCGACCCGGCGGCGCTCGAGCCGCTGCGCCGGCGCGTGGTCGAGCTCGCGCCGGACCTGGTGGTGATCTCGGGCGACCTCACGCAGCGCGCGCGCGCGCGGCAGTTCCGCGAGGCGCGCGCGTTCCTCGACTCGCTGCCGCGCCCGCAGGTGGTGGTGCCCGGCAACCACGACGTGCCGCTCTACAACGTGCTCGCGCGCTTCCTGCGCCCGCTCGCCGGCTACCGGCGCGCGATCGGCGCGGACGTCGAGCCGAGCTACGTCGACGACGAAATCGCGGTGCTCGGCGTGAACAGCGCGCGCTCGCTCACCTTCAAGGGCGGGCGGGTGAACGCCAGGCAGCTCGAGCGCGTGGAGGAGATCCTGCGGCGCCTGCCGCCCTCGGTGGTGCGCATCGTCGTCACCCACCATCCGTTCGAGTCTCCGGAGCGCCTGTGCGGCCGCGGCGTGGACGTGGTGATGGCGGGGCACGCGCATGCGGCGCACGCCGTCGGCCGCGCGGTGCTCCTGGTGCAGGCCGGCACCGCGACCTCGAGCCGCACGCGCGAAGCGCCGAATTCGTTCAACCTGCTGCGCATCGCCTCGCGCCGCATCGACGTGCGCGAGTACCGGCTGCGCGGCGCGAGCTTCGTTCCCGCGGCCGCGGACAGCTTTCAGCGCGGCGCGGCCGGCTGGGCGCGCTGTGGACCTGCGTAAGCCGCACCCGCGCAGCCTTTCGCCGCGGGGTCTGGCGATCGCCGGCTGGAGCGCGTTCGTGCTCGCCGGCTGCCTGTTCCTCGCCATCGCGTGGAACGTCACCGCGAACACCGCGTTGGTGGCGCTCGACGCACGCGTCGCGCACTGGCTGCACGAGCATGGCCGCCCGAGCCTGATCGCGTTCCTGCTCGCGGTCACGCACCTCAATTCCACCGTGGCGATCACGGTATACAGCGTGATCTTCGGCGCGGTGCTGGCGCGCCTGCGCGAGCGCGCCTGGATGCTGACGCTCGCGCTCTCGGTCGGCGGCGCGATGCTGCTCAACCTGCTGCTCAAGGCCGCCTACGAACGCGTGCGGCCGCGCTTCGACGACCCGCTGCTCGAGCTCGGCACCTACAGCTTCCCGAGCGGCCACACCGCGGCGGCGGTGGCGTTCTACGGCGTGCTGGCGGCGTTCCTGGTCTCGCGCTTCTACGACAC
>DASRIR010000190.1:0-3018 GCA_035649875.1 Burkholderiales bacterium
CCAGGGCTCGGAGTACTCCTTGTACGGGTCGCGCACGAAGCCCGGGTACGGGAGAAAGGTGCTAACGGTCCATTCCCAGACGTGGCCAACGTTTTCCAGGCCGGCGAGGGCCGCGCACTCCCATTCGGCCTCGGTCGGCAACCGTCGGCCAATGAACTGGCAATAGGCGTTGGCGTCGTGCCAGCTCACGTGCCGCACCGGCTCGTCGTCGCGGATCGGTATCCAGCGGTCGAAGCGCCGTACCCTGCCGTCCTTGCAATAGAGCGGCTCGCGAAACCTGCGGTACTCACCGTAAGTCACCGGCCGTCGCGAGATACCGAAAGGCTCGAGCACGATCGGGTGGCTCCACTTCTCGTTGTCGAAGGCGAAGCGGGCATCGCGCGTGGCGCCGAGGCGGAAAAGACCGCCGCGAAGCGCCATGTCCCCTTCCCCGACGAGCGCACGCGGCGGCGCATCCGGCCCGGGATAGCCGAGCGTCTGTCGCGTGTAATGGAAAGCCTCGGCGTGCATAAGCTCGTGACGCAGCGCCAACTCCACGAAGTACGCATCGACTTTATCGAGCGCGCGCTCCAAGCGGGCCAAGACCTCTTCGCGGTACGCAATCGTGTCGGCAAAGGACGGGAGCGGAAGCCCCCAGCGCGTCGCATGCGGCACCGTCGCGGAGTTGTAGAGCTGATCGGCGTTCGGCAGAATCGACGCGCGATCAACTGAGCCTCCCCTTAAGCACCAATACTCCTGGAACCAGCCGACGTGCCCGACTTCCCAGCGTGGCGGATTGACGATCGGAAGCTGAGGGCCGAGCTCGCGCTCCCCGTCGAGGTCGTCGGTGAGGCGGCGCGTGTGCTCGCGCGCGGCGCGCAGTTGGGCGGCAAGCTCCTGCATACGCCGCAGTTTAATGAATGAAGATCGCGCTGGTCACACCGGCGGGTCCGGGAACGCGCAACGGCAATCGCCATACCGCGTTGCGCTGGGCGGCGTTCTTGCGCGGCGCAGGACACCGGGTCCAGGTGTCGACCCAATGGGAGGCTGGCACGCCCGCCGACGCGATGCTCGCGCTGCACGCGCGCCGCAGCCACGCCTCGATCAAAGCTTTTCCGCAGGACAAGTCGCTGGTCGTCACGCTCACGGGCACCGATGTGTACCGCGACATCCATGACTGCACGGAAGCGCGCGAATCGCTCGAGCTCGCGCATCGCCTGATCGTCCTGCAGCCGCGGGCCGCGCGCGAGCTGCCGGTCCGGTTACGCGCGAAGGTGCGCGTTGTGGTGCAGAGCTCATCCACGCGCCTGCGCCACCGGCCGGTCGCCCGCGGGTTCCGCGTCTGCGTGATCGGACACCTGCGCGCCGAGAAAGACCCGCTTCGCATCGTGCACGCGTTGCCGCTCACCTCCGCGCCGATCGAAGTCGTGCACCTGGGCGCGGCCCTCGATCCGGCGCTCACGCCCAGAACCGACGATCCGCGCTACCGCTGGCTGGGTAGCGTTGCCCACGCACGCGCTTTGCGCTGGCTCGCGTCGAGCCACGCGATGGTGATCAGCTCGCGCATGGAAGGCGGCGCCAACGTGGTGTGCGAGGCGCTGCGCATCGGGGTGCCGGTGATCGCGTCGCGCATCTCCGGTAACGTCGGACTGCTCGGCGCCGATTACCCCGCATATTTCCCCGTAGAAGACGAGCGCGCCCTCGCCCGCCTGCTATCGCGCGCGGCGACCGATGCGCGCTTCTACCGCGTCCTGAAGTACCGAGTGGCGCGCCTGCGCCCCCTCGTCGCTCCGCAGGCGGAAGCGCGCGCGCTACTTGCGGCCATGCGCTTCTAGCCAGGCCCTGCTCGCCTCCGCGACCTCGCGCAGCACGTCGGCATCCGCGCGGCCGGAGGACTTGAGTACGTGAAAGGAATGGTCGGCGCCCTCGAGCCAGTGCATCTGCCAGCGCTCAAGGCCCTTCACGGCGCTCTCCATGAGCTCGCGCCGGCAAAGCTCGTCGCGCGTGCCATTGAAGCAGAGCACCGGCACCCCGATCGACGCGAGGTGAGCGACGCGCAGCTTTTCGGGCTGTCCGGCCGGATGCAGCGGATAGGCAAGCAGCAGCACGCCGTCGCATTCGAAGCCGTCCGCGGCGAGCATGGAGGCGGCGCGGCCGCCCATGGAGCGGCCGCCGATCACGAGCTTTCCCTTTCCGCGCACCTTCGCGGCCACCGCAGCGATGGTTTGCTTGAGTACCGGCATGGGATCGGGCCGCTTCGAGCCCTTCTCCCGGTACGGAAAGTTGAACCGCACCACGTCCATACCCACCGCCTCGAGCGCCTTGGCGACGGCCGTGATGCCGCGGTCGGCCATGTGGCCGCCCGCGCCGTGCGCGCAGACGAACGTCGCGACCAGACTAATGCTTGGGCCGGGCGTGGCGCGGCTGGTAGACGTTGAGCTTCCCGCCGCCCGGCAACGTCATCTCGGTGACGAGACCCCATCCCTGGTCCTGCACTGCAGAGCAGGCGATCTTGCGCTTCGCCATCTCCGCAAGGAACGCCCGGATGTCGCCGCACGTGAGGAAGAGCTGGTGCGTGCTATTGCTCTCGCCCTGGTGCACCGACATTTCGGCTAGCGGCAGCCCGAAGATGATGTAGCCGCCGTCATTCACGTGCGGCAGCTTGAACACATCACGGAGGAGCGCGTGATCCGCCTCCGGGTCCGTGCTTGTCAAGACAACATGCGCGCCGTCAATCATGAGCTCTCCTCCATCAGTAATGCCATGCAGATGACATCCTCGTACGTTCCATCCAGGCGCACGGCGTTGCGCTGAACGCCTTCGCGCACGAATCCGAACCGCTCGTGCAGCCCGGCGCGCGGGTTGCCGGCGCGATACACGAGCTCGACGCGTGTGAAGCCGAAATCGCGCGCGCCTTTCAACGTTTCGCGCAAGAGCGCGCTGCCGACGCCGCGTCCGCGCCACTGTGCGAGGACGCCTATGCCGAGCATGCCCGTGTGCGCGCGAAGCGGCCGCAGGTCGACGGGCAGGACGTCGCAC
>DASRIR010000191.1:0-94403 GCA_035649875.1 Burkholderiales bacterium
TACCTCATGTTCTTCACCGTGTACTCGCCCACGCGCAGCATCGCGCGCTGGGCCGCGGGTATCGTGCTGCTCTGGGGCGCCTTCGCGATGCTGTGGATGCCGTGGGCCGACCACCAGAAGAGCTACCGCTCGGTGGCGCTGCAGCTGCGCTCCAAGATCCCGGTGGGCGCGGAATGCGTCGCGGAGAAGGCGCTCGGGGTGTCGCAGTCCGCCGCGCTCGACTACCATGCGGGCATCCGCACGCGTCCTTTCGACCTGGTGAAGCCGAACGCCTGTCCGCTGCTTCTCGTGCAGGGCAACCCGCGGCATGAATTCGACGGTCCCGGCGCCGGCTGGGTGAAGCTCGCTGACGTCGGACGGCCCGGCGACCGCGCCGAGCGCTACCGCCTCTATCGTCTGGGCAAGTGAACACCGTTTCCCCGACCCAGTGCCGCGCCTGGGCGCAGCTCGCGCAGCACGCGGAGACCTGGCGCAGCGTCCACCTGCGCGAGCTGTTCGCAGCCGACGCCGCGCGCGGCCGGCAGTTCGTCGTCCAGGCGCCCGGGCTGCGCTACGACTATTCGCGCCAGCGCCTGGGCGCGATGACCCTGCGCCTGCTTGCCCATCTCGCCGCCGAGCGCGGCCTGGACGAGTGGCGCGCGGCGCTGCTCTCGGGCGCGGAGGTGAACGCCACCGAAAAGCGCGCCGCCTTGCACACCGCCTTGCGCGCGGGCGAGGCGGCGCCTTCTGAAGTCAAGGGCACGCTGACGCGCATGAAGTACCTATGCGAGAAATTGCGAACCGACAAACCTTTTAGACGCATTATCAATCTCGGTACGGGCGGCTCCGACCTGGGGCCGCGCCTGCTCGCCGACGCACTCGGCGACGGCACCCTCGACGTGCGTTTCGCGGCGAATGTGGACCCGCACGACCTGCGCCGCGCCCTGGAGGGCGCCGAGCCGGCGAGCACGCTCTTCATCGTCGCCTCCAAGACCTTCACCACGCAGGAGACGATGGCGAACGCGGAAGCCGCAAAGCAGTGGGGCGCGAAAGCGTTCTACGCCGTCACGTCCAACGTCGCCGCGGCGAAGGCTTTCGGTGCAACCGAGATCCTGCCGATGTGGGACTGGGTCGGCGGGCGCTTCTCGGTCTGGTCCGCGGTCGGCTTCGCCGCGGCGTGCGCCATGGGCTTCGAGGCGTTCGAAGAGTTCCTGCGCGGCGGAAACGAGATCGATCAGCACTTCGCGCAGGCCCCGCTGGAGAAGAACGTGCCGGCGCTGATGGCGCTGATCGGCGTGTGGAACACCAACTTCCTCGGCGCGCCCACCCACGCGGTGCTGCCGTACTCGAACGCGCTACGCCTCCTGCCCGCGTTCCTGCAGCAGCTCGAGATGGAGTCGAACGGCAAGCGCGTGGACCGCGAGGGCCGCGCCGTCGACTACGCTACCGCGCCGATCGTCTGGGGCGGCGAAGGCACCGTCAGCCAGCACTCGTTCCACCAGCTCCTGCACCAGGGCACGCACGTAGTGCCCGCGGACTTCGTCGATTTCCCGCTGGAAAGGAATCTTTCCGCCAACCTGCACGCGCAGGCCGAAGCGCTCGCGTACGGCACCGACGACCCGAAACTGCCGCCCCACAAGCAATACCCCGGCAACCGCCCCTCGAGCATCCTGTCATTCGAGAAGCTGGACGCCAGAAACCTCGGCCGCCTGATCGCGCTCTACGAGCACAAGGTCTTCACGCAGGGCGCGATCTGGAACATCAACAGCTTCGACCAGTTCGGAGTCGAGCTTGGCAAGGAACTTGCGAGCAAGATACTCAAAGGAGAACGCTAGTGGACCAGGAAACCTTCAACCTCAGCATCCGCAAGTTCCTGAAGATGGTCGGGGTCAACTCGCAGCGCGAGATCGAGCAGGCCGTGCAGCGCGCCGGCGGCAAGCTCGCGGGCACGGACGCGTTCCCGGTGAAGGTGACGCTCGAGATTCCATCGCTGGGGGTGAAGGTGCCGTTCGACGGCGAAATCCGCCTAAAATGAGCCCGTGAACAAGGCCCGCGAATTCGATCAATCCGTCGTCTCTGAGCTGAAGGTGCTGCTCGGCGAGCGGGTGAGCACCTCCGCCGCGGTGCGCGAGCACCACGGCAAGGACGAGTCGTACTTCCCTTATGCGCCGCCCGACGCGGTGGTGTTCTGCAAGACGACCGAAGAAGTGCGGGATGTGGTCAACATCTGCCGCCGCCACCACGTGCCGATGATCCCGTACGGGGTCGGCACCTCGCTCGAGGGCCACATCCTCGCGGTGCAGGGCGGCGTGTGCATCGACCTCTCGCAGATGAACCAGGTGCTCGCGGTGCACGAGGCCGACCTCGACGCGGTGGTGCAGGCCGGCGTCACGCGCAAGCAGCTGAACGAGCACATCAAGCACACCGGCCTGTTCTTCCCGGTCGACCCGGGCGCCGACGCGACGCTCGGCGGCATGGCGGCGACGCGCGCTTCGGGCACCAATGCCGTGCGCTACGGCACGATGCGCGAGAACGTGCTCTCGCTCAAGGTGGTCCTGGCCGACGGCCGCATTATTCAAACGTCCACGAGAGCAAAAAAATCCGCCGCGGGCTACGACCTTACCCGCCTCTTCGTCGGCTCGGAAGGCACGCTCGGCATCATCACCGAGGTGACGGTGCGCCTCTACCCGGTGCAGGAGGCGATGTCGGCCGCGGTGTGTGCGTTCGACAGCGTCGACGGCTGCACCAACACCGTGATCCAGACCATCCAGTCCGGTATCCCGGTGGCGCGCTGCGACATCGTGTGCGACAAGACCGTCGGCGCGATCAACAAGTACAAGAAGACCGACTACCGGGTCGCCCCCACCGTGTTTTTTGAATTTCATGGATCCAAGACCTCGGTCGTGGAGCAGGCCGAGGCGGTGCAGGCGATCGCCAAGGAGCACGGCGGCAAGGACTTCGTCTGGGCGATCAAGCCCGAGGAGCGCAGCCAGCTGTGGCAGGCGCGCCACGACGCGTACTTCGCCTGCCTGCAGATCCGCCCGGGCTCGCGCGCGGTGTCGACCGACGTGTGCGTGCCGATTTCGCGCCTCGCCGAGTGCGTGCACGAGACCATGCAGGACGTGAAGAACTACTTCGCGCCGGTGCCGCTGCTCGGGCACATCGGCGACGGCAACTTCCACCTCATGCTGCTGGTCGACCCGGCGAAGCCGGAGGAGACCGAGATCGCCAAGACCTTCAACAAGCGCCTGGTGGAGCGCGCGCTGCGCATGGAAGGCACCTGCACCGGCGAGCACGGCATCGGCATGGGCAAGATGGACTCGATGCGCATGGAGCTCGGCGAGGACGTGATCGACGTCATGCGCGACCTGAAGAAAGCCTTCGACCCCGACAACCTGATGAACCCCGGCAAGGTGGTGCCGCAAGCGTCATGAGAAAGCGCGCCGCGTTCGCGGCCCTTTCCCTCTCCGCCGCCGCCGCCGTAGCCTCGGACCAGGCGCCGAAGCCCGCGCCAGCCGAAGAGCGCAGCGCGCCGCCGGCGGCGCCGGCCGCGCCTCGCCTCAACCTCCGGCTCGACAATCCCGGCGGCTACGCGCGCGAAACGCCGCGCGAAGGCGCGGCAGACGCTGCGTTGCCCGCGCTCGGCGGGGACGCGCGCACGCTGCCGGCCCGGACCCTGGCGACCCCGCTGGATGGACCATTCCCGAAGGACTCGGATCGAGGCGAACGATGAGCGCGGAGAAGAAGCTTAAGGAGCTGGGCATCCAGCTCGGGCCGGTGACACCGCCGGTGGCGAACTACGTGAACGCGGTGCGCACCGGCAACCTGCTGTTCCTCGCGGGCAAGGGCCCGGCGGGCGGCGTCACCGGCATCGTCGGCAAGGACATGACGGTCGAGCAGGCCTACGGTCACGCGCGCACTGTCGGACTCAACCTGATGTCGGTGATGAAGGACGAGCTCGGCAGCCTCGACCGCGTGAAGCGCATCGTCAAGGTGCTCGGCATGGTCAACGCGGGTCCCGGCTTCGGCGAGCAGCCGAAGGTGATCAACGGCTGCTCCGACCTCTTCGTCGAGGTGTTCGGCGAGCGCGGCAAGCATGCGCGCTCCGCGGTCGGCATGGGCTCGCTGCCGAACAACATCCCGGTCGAGATCGAAGTGATCGTCGAAGTGAGCGGCGGCGTCGCGAAGCCCACCCGCAAGCCGGCGAAGAAGAAAAAGCGCCGTTAATCAGAGGAGCCGCGTGTCCTGCGGCTCCCCGTCGAACCGGTCGTGCCGTCCGTCGACGTACCGGATCGATCCGGCAAGCTCATCGGCATCGGCGCCCTCGAGCGTCGAGATCGCGATCGCGTAGAACTTGCCGCCCAGCTCCTTCCAGTAGCCCTGCGCGAACGCGCGCACGCCGCATTTCTTGCAGAAGCGGTAATGGAGATTGCTTTTCTTTCTGCCGGGCGGCAGCCAGTGGTAGTCGGCGAGCATCTTCGCGCCCGACAGCAGCCGCACATCCTTTGCGGGAACCGGCCTGAACCAGGCGCGCGCCTTGGCGCAGATCGAGCAGTTGCAGCGCATGGTGCCTTCGCTGAGGTCGACGTCGACCTCGTAGCGCACGGCACCGCAATGGCAGCTTGCCTGGTAGGTTCTCTTCGCCATGATGTAGTCCCTGCCGCTTGATCAAATGGTCATCACGCTCTTGCGGTAGAACTTGAGCTCCTCGATCGACTCGAGGATGTCGGCGAGCGCCTCGTGCTTGCCCTCCTTCGAGAAGCCCTTCAGCTCCGGCTTCCAGCGCCGCACCAGCTCCTTCAGCGTGGAGACGTCCAGGTTGCGGTAGTGGAAGTGCGCTTCCAGCCGCGGCATCCAGCGCGCGAGAAAGCGCCGGTCCTGGCAGATCGAGTTGCCGCACATCGGCGAGGTATTCGGCGGCACGTGCGCGGCGAGGAACGCGAGCGCCTGGCGCTCGACCTCGGCCTCGTCCAGCGTAGAGGCGCGCACGCGCTCGACGAGGCCGGTCTTCGCGTGGGTGCTCCTGTTCCACGAGTCCATCGCGTCGAGCACTTCCTGCGGCTGGTGCACCACCAGCACCGGGCCGGTGGCAAGCACGTTGAGCTGCGGATCGGTGACCAGCATCGCGATTTCGATGACGCGGTCGGAATCGGGCTGCAGCCCCGTCATCTCCATGTCGATCCATGCGAGGTTGTTCGGGTCCGCAGGCATGGCTTATTCTCTCATGGGCATGCAAAACACCTTTACCTGGATCTTCCTCCTCGCGCTGCTCGCCGCGACCGCCACGCGTCTCTGGCTCGCGCAGCGCCAGATCCGGCACGTGCGCGCGCACCGCGACGCGGTGCCGGGAATGTTCGCCGAATCGATTCCGCTTCCCGCGCACCAGAAGGCCGCCGATTACACCGTGGCGAAATCGCGCCTCGGTGTGATCGACACCGTGCTCGATGCGCTCATCCTGCTCGCGCTCACGCTCGGCGGCGTGCTGCAGTGGCTGTCCGATGCGTGGCAGCGCGTATTCGCCGTCGAATCAATCTGGCACGGCACCGCGCTCATATTGACGGTTCTTCTGCTGCGCAGCGTATTTTCTCTTCCATTAAGTCTTTATCGCATCTTCGTGATCGAGGAGCGCTTCGGCTTCAACCGCATGACGCTCAAACTGTTCCTCGTCGACCTGGTGAAGGGCCTGGTCGTGGGCGCCGTGCTCGGCATCCCGCTCCTGCTCCTCATCCTCTGGCTGATGCAGGTCGCGGGGGCGTTGTGGTGGCTCTACGCGTGGGCAGTGCTGGTGGTCTACTCGCTCTTCCTGCAGATGATCTACCCGGCGGTGGTGATGCCGCTCTTCAACAAGTTCTCGCCGCTCAACGACCCAGTGCTCGCGTCGCGCGTCGAGCAGCTCCTGAGCCGCACCGGCTTTCGCTCGCGCGGCCTGTTCGTGATGGACGGCTCCAAGCGCTCCTCGCACGGCAACGCGTTCTTCACCGGCTTCGGCGCGGCGAAGCGCATCGTGCTGTTCGACACGCTGGTCTCGCGCCTGCAGCCGGCGGAGGTGGAGGCCGTGCTCGCGCACGAGCTCGGCCACTACAAGCTGCGCCACATCGTGAAGGGCATGGCGCTCTCGTGGGCCTTCAGCTTCGTGCTCCTGCTCGCGCTCGGCCTGCTCGCCGGCGAGCCGTGGTTCTTCTACGGGCTCGGCGTGAGCACCGCGACCATGCCGGTCGCGCTGATGCTCTTCATGCTGGTGGTGCCGGAGTTCATCTTCTTCGTGCAGCCGCTGCTTTCGCTCTTCTCGCGCAAGAACGAATACGAGGCCGACCGCTACGCCGCGGCCAACGCCGACGCCTCGGAGCTGGTGCGCGCGCTGGTCAAGCTCTACCACGATAACTCGGCGACGCTCACCCCGGACCCGCTGCACTCGGCGTATTACGACTCCCACCCGCCCGCGGCGATGCGCATCGCCAGACTGAGGACAACATGAACGAACTGGCAAAGAAGAAGTGCAAGCCCTGCGAGGGCGGCGTCAAGCCGTTCACGCCGCAGGAAGCCCAGCAGCTCCTCAAGTCCCTCAAGGGCTGGAAGGTCGAGGACGGCAAGCTCGCGAAGACCTTCCCGTTCCAGAACTACTACGAGACCATGGCGTTCGTGAACGCGCTCGCCTGGATCTCGCACCGCGAGGACCACCATCCCGACCTCGGCGTGCACTACAACAAGTGCCGGGTCGAATACTCCACGCACGCCATCGGCGGCCTGTCCGAGAACGACTTCATCTGCGCGGCCAAGGCCGACGCGCTGCTCGAGCTTTGAAGAGGGTTTTCAGCTCTTACAACCAGACTGCCGTCTATCACGCCCGCAATCTGCTGGAGAGCGAGGGCATCGAGACCTTCGTGAAGAACGCCATTCTCTCGTCCGCCATGGGTGAGCTGCCGCCGGCCGAGTGCCAGGCCGAGCTTTGGATCCTGAACGATTCCGACCTGGAGCGCGCCCAGCGAGCGCTCTCCCGCGAGCCCGTCGCCGGCGCGGAGTGGACCTGCGGCTGCGGCGAGAAGCTCGGTCCGCAGTTCACGCAGTGCTGGAAGTGCGGCAGCTACCGCAGCGCCTGAATCTGCCGGTCCTGAATCCTGGATAGGAGCGCGAGGGCGAGCGCCGCGCCGCCCAGGGCGAGGAACATGTCGGCCTGCGTGTCCCAGGGATCGCCCTGCGTGCCGAGGAATTCGTCCGCGCCCTGTCCCAGCGCGAGCGCGGCGCCCCATTCGATCAGCTCGTAGACCGCGCTGAAAGCGAGTGCGACGCACAGGCAGAGGAACACAACCATCCGGTGCCCGGCTACGAACCCTTCCCGGATGAAAATTTCGCGAGCGATCATTGCCGGCACGAAGCCCTGCATGAAGTGGCCGATGCGGTCGTAGGGATTGCGCTCGAAGCCGAACAGGTCCTGCAGCCAGAAACCGAGCGGCACGCGCGCGTACGTGTAGGCGCCGCCGTAGATGAGCACCAGGCAGTGGAGCGCGATCAACGTGTAAAGCAGAGGGGTCAGCGGGAACCGGCGGTGCGTGGTGATGAGGATGGGCGCGGCGATCAGGACCGGCGCCACCTCCATCCACCAGGTCGCGCGGTCATACGGCCTTATTCCGGAAACGACCAGGGCGAGGAGCACCACGGCTCCACCCCCGATGAGAACTTCTTTCTTCAACCCCAGAACCGCGAGCTGTGGGCGACGATCGCCATGCCGGCGAGCACCGCGACCCACAGCACGAGCGCGCGCCACAGCATGCCGACGGTGGTGTCGAGGAACGGGCCGTCGGCTTCCTCGCCCACGCCGAGCTCGGGCCGCGGCTGCGGGCCGTCGACGTCCTGCACCGGCATGCCGAGCCGCACGCCCATCGCGCCCGCGCCCGCGGCGAGCAGCACGCCGGCGTCGGGGTCGGGCCAGGCGCGCGCCTGGGTGCGCCAGCAGTACACGGTGTTCTCGAAGTCGCCGACCAGCGCGAACGCCGCGGCCGTCAGGCGCACCGCTGGCCATTCGAGGACGTGGAACGCCTGCTGGGCGAAGCGCCCGAACGCGGCGAGCGGCCTCCAGCGCCCGGCGAGGTAGGCGGCGAGGCGATAGAGGATCGCGCCGCTCGGGCCGGGCAGGATCAGGTACCAGAGGAGCACGCCGAACACGTGGCGGTGCGCGGCGACCAGCGCCTCCTCGATCGCAAGGCGCACGACTTCCTCGCGCGTGCGCACCACGCCGGACGCGCCGCGCCACTGGTCGAGGAGGAAGCGGGCCTGCTCGATGTCGCCCGACTTCACCGCGAGCTGGATGTCGGTGAAGTAGTGGCTGAACTGCCGGAAACCGAGCGTCAGGTACAGCACCGCGATGTCGAAGGCGAGCGCGAACACCCAGCCCGCGGCCGAGAGCAGCGCGTGCAGCAGGATCGCGATCGCGACCGGCGGCAGCACGCCCACCAGCCAGGCAACCATCCCGTGCTCGCGCTCCCCGCCGTTAAACGAGCGCTCGAGCCAGCCCGCGTACGCGGCGAGCGCGGCCGACACGCCCTTGCGCTCGCCGAGCGGCCGCCACTGCTCGATGACGAGCGCGGCGATGATGGCGGCGACGGTCATTCGCACCTGCTCATTCGAGCATTTTATAAAGGTTGACCAGCATCCCGGCGGTGGCGCCCCAGATCACGCGGTCCTGGTACTCGAACACGTAGTAGCCGACCTCGGTGCCCTGGAACTGGCGCGTCCGGCGCTGGCGGTTGTTTGGATCGAGCAGGAACGCCAGCGGCACCTCGAACACCGATTCGACCTCGCGCGGATCGGGCGCGAGCTCGAGCGGCGGCGTCACCAGCCCGACCACCGGCGTGACGCGAAAGCCGGTGCGCGTGCGATAGTCGGGAAGCCGCGCCAGGATCTCGACGCGCTCCGCGGCGAGCCCGATCTCCTCGCCCGCTTCGCGCAGCGCGGTGAACTCCGCGCTCGCGTCGCCCGGCTCGACGCGCCCGCCGGGGAAGCTCACCTGCCCGGCGTGGCTCTTGAGATGCGTGGTGCGCTGCGTGAACACCACCGTCAGGTCCTGCGGGTGGGCCACGATCGGGATCAGCACCGCGGCGGCGGTGCTGGCCAATTCGCGGCCCTCGGTGCCGTCGTCGCCGTACACCGCCGCGAATTCCGGCTGGCTGCGGCTTGCGAGCCGCCTGCGCAGCTCGGGCAGGTCAAGCTGCATAATGCCGGCGTAGGGACCCACCAAGGAGAAAGCACATGACCCGTATCGCACTAGCCGCAGCGCTCGCCCTCGCCTCCAGCCTCGCCTTCGCCGGAAACTGCCCGGTCGAGATGAAGGCGATCGACGCCGCGCTGCCCAAGGCCAAGCTGGACGACAAGCAGATGGCCGAGGTGAAGAAGCTGCGCGCCGACGGCGAGCGCTTCCATAAGGAAGGCAAGCACGGTGAGTCGATGGCTGCCCTCGGCAAGGCCAAGGGCATCCTCGGCATCAAGTAACTAAGCTTCAGGGGACCAGGACGATCGATCCGGTCGTCTTGCGTCCCTCCAGGTCGCGGTGCGCTTGCGCAGCGTCGTCGAGCTTGTACTTCTTCGTGGTCTCGATCTTCACCTTGCCCGACTTCACCACGTCGAACAGCGACTTCGCCGTCTCCTCGAGGTCCGGGCGCGAGGCGATGTAGGTCGCGAGCGTGGGGCGCGTGATGTAGAGCGAGCCCTTCTGCGACAGGATGCCGAGGTTCACCGGCGCCACGGGCCCCGAGGCGTTGCCGAACGACACCATCAGGCCGCGCGGCCGCAGGCAGTCGAGCGAGCCTTCCCAGGTGGTCTTGCCCACCGAGTCGTAGACCACGGGAACGCCCTTGCCGCCGGTCAGCGACTTCACCTTCTCGACGAAGTTTTCCTTGCTGTAGTTGATGACGTTCTGCCAGCCGTGCGACCTGGCGAGCGTGGCCTTCTCTTCCGAGCCGACGGTGCCGATGCTGTTCACGCCGAGCGCCTTGAGCCACTGGCCGGCGATCAGGCCCACGCCGCCGGCCGCGGCGTGCCAGAGCACCGTCTCGCCCGACTTCACCGCGTAGGTGCGGTGGATGAGGTACTGCACCGTCATGCCTTTCAGCGTCATCGACGCCGCCATCTCCTCGCTCACGCCTTCGGGCAGCTTCACCAGGCGGTCGGCGGGGACGACGCGCACTTCGCAGTACGAGCCGGGCAGTCCGGTATAGGTCACGCGGTCGCCGGCCTTCACGTTGGTGACGCCCTGCCCCACCGCCTCGACCACGCCGGCGCCCTCGTTGCCGGCGGTGCCGGGGAGCTGCATCGGGTAGAGACCCGAGCGCTGATAGGTATCGACGAAATTGACGCCGATCGCCTTGTGCCGCACCCGCGCCTGGCCCGGGCCGGGATCGCCGACAGCGACATCCTCGACCTGCAGCACCTCGGGGCCGCCCTGCTTGTGATAACGCACCGCCTTCGCCATTCGCCTTCTCCTTAATGGAATAGGGTGAGCACGCCGGTATAGCCGTACAACCGGTCGCGCGAAATCTCGCCGTTGCAGAAGAATCCTACCAGCGGCACCTCGCCCAGCGCGCGCCGGATCAGCTGCTGTTCCGCGCCGCGAGACCCGAACATGTGCTCGCCGCGCGCGAGGCACGAGAAGTACAGCGCCCCGCGAGGGCGGGAAACCGCAGTTTTCAGCTCGCCCACCACTCTTTCCAGGTCCTGCCTTGCCGCCGCGCGATCGCGCTTGCAGAACAGGAGCTCCATGCCCGGCTCGACCAGCTCGCCGATCGCGATCAGCTTGTTGCGCGGATCGACGCCGACCAGGTTGCGCGCGGTGTAGTCGCCGGTATCCGAGCCGGGAACCGGCAGGCCGACCAGCACGCTGCGATCGTTTCCGATCACCTCTTTCAGCACGTCGAGCGCCGGGCGGTCGTCCAGGCGGGCGATGATGTTGTCGGCGCACTCGGTGACGCGAAACCGGCCCGCGTAAGGGACGCAACCTTGTGTGAGGCGCGTGGCCACCGCCACCTCGGGCGCGAGCGCCGCGCCGGAGAGCCCGCCGGAGAGCACCGCATTTGCGATCTGCACGGTGCGCGAGCGCGAGCTCGACAGGCCGCCGACCAGAAAGCCGCTCGCCACCTTCGCCGATAGGTCCGCGATCAACCCGGCGACATCCGGCGCGGCCGGATCGGCATGCACCACCGCGAAGTGGGCGCTCTCCTTCTTGAGGGGCAACCGGCCGGAGAACACAGAGAACTCGTCGATATCGGCGACCATCGCCGCCATCGCCGGCTCCTCCTGATACTCCGCGCCGGTGGCGAGCACGCCGACGCCCACGCTGCCGACCCAGTCCTGAACGCCGGTGCGCGCCTGCAGCTCTTCGAGCATCTTTGCGGCGGAATCCACGAAGGCGTCGGTGAAGTAGACGAAGCCGAGGCCGCGCCCCGGTCGGCCGAGACGCTCAGCGCAGGCGGATACACATTCGCGCCACGTGGCGGCGGCCGCGTGCCCATAGGCGAACATTGGGGCGTCTTTCCTTCTACTCTTTCTTCGGCGGCTGGGTCGCGTTCTTCATGGCCTGGAGCGCGGCGCGCTGCATCTCGAGGCCCTGGATGGAGAACCTGAGCATGTTGAGGTTCATGTTGAGCCACGCCTCGACCGAGCGCAGCTCGGCGATGCGCTTCTCGACCTCCTTCGGATCGAACGTGGGCACCGCCATGCCCGGGATCGGCACGCCGAGCGGCCCCCACAGGCGGCGGAACATCTCGAACGGGTCCTGCGGCGGGGTGTCGTCAGCCATGGGCCTGATTTTCCTCCGCGCCGAAGAGCGCGCGAACCTCGGATTCGCGTGCCACCGTGTCCTTGTAGCCAAGGTCGATGAGCGCGCGGCAGAACGGCTCCTCGAACAGGAGATAGCTCGCGAGGTTCGAGCCCGCGCGGTTGAGCGCGCCGGTGGGGCGCAGCACGAAGCGCACGGTGCGCGGCAGCTCGTGGATGAAGCGCGAGGCGATCCGCTCGATGGGCTGCGACGGCGTGATGAAGAGCACCTTCACCGCGCGCAGCTGGACACCCGATTCGGCCAGCTTCTCCGGCGGGATCAGCCGCACGGTGCGGTTGATGCGCTCGAGGCGCTCGATGTCGACCGCCAGGCTGTCGAGGAAGATGCTGTTCAGCGCATGACCGGCGATCTGCGCGAGCGAGGGATAGGTGTTCGAGCGCGCGCGCGAGTCGTCGGTGGTCTGGCGCCCGGTGCCGACGATCAGCACCCGGTCGGCGCCGAGGTGCAGCGCGGGGCTCACCGGCGCGATCTGGCGCATCGAGCCGTCGCCGAAAAACTCGCGGTGCACCTTGACCGCGGGGAAGATGAAGGGCAGCGCGGCCGAAGCGAGCAGGTAGTCGAGCTTGATGCTGACCGCAGCGCCGATACGCTGGTTGCGCACCCAGCCTTCGAGGGCGCTGCCGCCCTGAAAGAACGACACGCTCTGACCCGAGGTGTAGCCCGACGCCGTGACGCAGACCGCATACAGCGCGCCTGCATCGATGTGCGTCTGGATGCGGTCGAAGTTCAGGTTCTTCTCGAGCATGTCGCGCAGCGGCGCGTTGTCGAGCAGCGAGACCGGGTTGTGCCGCGAGATCAGCATCATCGCCGCCAGCCAGCGCGCGCCGGCGCGCAGGATGTGAAAGGCGTCGGTGCGGTAGACGTGCTCGCACCGCATGTTCTCCCAGACTTCCAGCAGGTTGGCCACCCCGCGGGTGAAGTTGTCGGCGAACACCGCGAGCGTGGCGGCGTTGATCGCGCCCGCCGAGGTGCCGCACAGGATGGGAAACGGGTTCTTGACCGGGTTGCCGAGGATGTCGCGCACCGCCTTCACCACGCCGACCTGGTAGGCGGCGCGCGCGCCGCCGCCGGTGAGCACCAGCCCCGCGCGCGCCCTCGCCTTCCCCGCCGGGAAGGGCGCGATCGAGGCGGTGCTTTGCTCCATTAGAACAGGCCCTTCTCCTGTCCCCGGGGCGCGTTCGCGTCGGCCACGGCGAGCGCGGTCATGTTGACCAGGCGTCTGACTGTCGCCGACGGGGTCAGGATGTGCACCGGGCGCGCCGCGCCGAGCAGCATCGGGCCGATGGTCACGCCGCCGCTCGCCGCGGTCTTGAGCAGGTTGAAGGCGATGTTGGCGGCATCGAGCGTCGGCATGACGAACAGGTTGGCCTCGCCGCGCAGGCGCGTGCGCGGGAACACGCGCAGGCGAATCTCCTCGGAGAGCGCGGCGTCGCCGTGCATCTCGCCGTCGATCTCGAGCTCGGGCGCTGCGGCGCGGATCAGCTCGAGCGCCTGCTGCATCTTGCGCGACGAGGCGATCTGCGCCGAGCCGAAGCTCGACGCCGAGAGCAGCGCCACCTTGGGCGTGATGCCGAAGCGCCGCACCTCGTCGGCCGCGGCGAGCGTGGTTTCGGCGATGCGCTCCGCGCTCGGGTCCTCGGCCACGTAGGTGTCGCAGATGAAGATATTGCGCTCCGGCAGCATGAGCGCATTCATCGCGGCGAACCAGCGCGCCCCTGCGCGCAGGCCGATCACCTGGTCGATGTAGCGCAGGTGCTCGGCGTGCATGCCGAAGGTGCCGCACAGCATGCCGTCGGCCTCGCCCTTGTAGATCAGCATGGCGCCGATCAGCGTGCTGTGGCGGCGCATCTCGACGCGCGCGTACTCGGGCGTCACGCCCTTGCGCTCGGAGAGCTGATGGTAGGTCGACCAGTAGTCGCGGTAGCGCGGGTCGGACTCGGGGTTCACCAGGTCGAACTCCCTGCCCGGCTTGACGCGCAGGCCGAGGCGCTGCAGGCGCTGCTCGATCACCTGCGGCCGGCCGACCAGCGTCGGGCGCGCGAGGCCCTCGTCGACCACGATCTGCGTCGCGCGCAGCACGCGCTCGTCCTCGCCCTCGGCGTAGACGATGCGGCGCGGCGCTTTCTTGGCCGCGGAGAAGAGCGGCTGCATCAGCACGCCGGAGTGGTACACGAAGCGGTTGAGCGACTGCCGGTAGGCGTCGAGGTCGGCAAGCGGGCGCGTGGCCACGCCCGAGTCCATCGCCGCCTTGGCCACCGCGGGCGCCACGCGCGCGATCAGGCGCGGATCGAACGGCTTGGGGATGATGTACTCCGGGCCGAAGCTGATCGACTCGATGCCGTAGGCGAGCGCCACCTGTTCGGAGGTCTCGGCCTGGGCGAGCTCGGCGATGGCGTGCGCCGCGGCGAGCTCCATCTCGGCCGTGATCGTGGTCGCGCCGACATCGAGCGCGCCGCGGAAGATGAACGGAAAGCACAGGACGTTGTTGACCTGGTTGGCGTAGTCCGAGCGCCCGGTGGCGATCACGCAGTCGGGCCGCGCCTTGCGCGCCTCTTCCGGATGGATCTCCGGCTCGGGGTTGGCGAGCGCGAGGATCAGCGGCCGCTCGGCCATCTTCTTCACCATCGCGGCCTTGAGCACCCCGCCGGCCGACAGGCCGAGGAAGATGTCGGCGCCGGCGATCACCTCGTCGAGCGTGCGCGCGCGCGTCTCGACCGCGAAGCGCTCCTTGTCCGGGTCCATCTCCTCCTTGCGGCCCTTGTACACCACGCCCTTGATGTCGGTGACCACGACGTTGCCGCGCGGCAGCCCCATCTTGACCAGCAGCTCGAGGCAGGCGAGCGCCGCGGCGCCGGCGCCGGAAGCGACCAGCTTGGTGTGCTCAATCCTCTTGCCGACTACTCTCAGTCCGTTGAGTACCGCAGCGGCCACGGTGATCGCGGTGCCGTGCTGGTCGTCGTGGAACACCGGGATCTTCATGCGCTTGCGCAGCGCGCGCTCGACGATGAAGCACTCGGGCGCCTTGATGTCCTCGAGGTTGATCGCGCCGAAGGTGGGCTCGAGCGCGGCGATGATTTCGACCAGCTTTTGCGGATCGCGCTCGTCGATCTCGATGTCGAAGCAGTCGATGCCGGCGAACTTCTTGAACAGCACCGCCTTGCCTTCCATCACCGGCTTGGCCGCGAGCGGGCCGATCGCGCCCAAGCCGAGCACCGCGGTGCCGTTGGTGATCACCGCGATCAGGTTGGCGCGCGCGGTGTAGTGGACGGCCTGCGCGGGGTCGCGCTTGATCTCGTCGCACGCCGCGGCCACGCCGGGCGAATACGCGAGCGCGAGGTCGCGCTGGTTCGTGAGCTGCTTGGTCGGCGCTACCGAGATTTTTCCCGGCGGGCTGCGCCGGTGATAGTCGAGTGCGCTTTTCTTCAGCTGCTCGTCCACGCGACGATTCTATAATGATCCATGCGAACGGCGCGGCGCGCCGCGGAAATCGAGCCCTTCGAGGTGATGGACGTGCTCTCGCGCGCGCAGGCGCTCGAGCGCGCAGGGCGCCGCGTGGTGCACATGGAGATCGGCGAGCCCGACTTCACCGCGCCCGCGCCGGTGGTCGAAGCCGGCATCCGCGCGCTGCGCGACGGGCGCACCGCCTACACGGCGACGCTCGGCCTGAGTGCACTGCGGGAAGCGATCGCCGCGCATTACCAAAACAAGTTCAAGGTTGCGGTTCCAGCTGAGCGCGTCGCCATTACTTCCGGTGCATCCGGTGGTCTGCTCACGGTCACGGCGCTCTACGTCGACGCGGGCGACGAGATCCTCGTGCCCGATCCCGGCTATCCCGGCTACCGGCACTTCGTGCGCGCGTTCGAGGGCGTCGCGAAGATCCTGCCGGTGTCCGGCGAGAGCGATTTCCAGCCCACGCTCGAAATGGTGCGCGCCGCGTGGGGGCCGCGCACCAAGGGCCTGCTCCTCGGCTCGCCGTCAAATCCCACCGGCACGTTGATCGGCAGGGCCGAGCTCGGCCGGATCGCCGAATTCATCGCCAGCCGCCGCGGCGTGCTGATGGTGGACGAGATCTACCAGGGACTGGTCTACGGCCAGGAGCCCTGGACCGCGTTCGGGCTGCCGGGCGAGGTGGTGCTGATCAACAGCTTCTCGAAGTACTTCTGCATGACCGGCTGGCGACTAGGCTGGGTGGTGCTGCCGCCGGAGCCGCTGCGCGGCTTCGAGAAGCTCGCGCAGCACCTCTTCATCAGCGCTCCGGCCGCCGCGCAGCACGCGGCGCTCGCGGCTTTCTTACCGGAAACGCTGTCGATTCTCGAGGGCAGGCGAAAGGAATTTGCCGCGCGGCGCGATTTCCTGGTGCCGCAACTGAAGAGGGCCGGGCTGCGGATCCCAGCCGAGCCGCACGGCGCTTTCTACGTCTACGCCGACTGCGGCGGAGATGCCAGGGCCTACGCGAGAGAGTTGCTGGAGAAGGAAGCGGTCGCCGCCACGCCGGGGGTGGACTTCGGCGCCAACGGAACCGACCGCTTCGTGCGCTTCGCCTATACGCGAAGCATGCAGGACCTGGAGGAAGCCGCTAGGCGGATTGCGCGATTTTCTTCGACTTGACCCGCAGCAGGTCGAGGCGCGCCTTCTCGGCGAGCACCTTGTTCGCGTACTGAGAGGTCGGCTCGTCCAGCGCGCCGGCGTACATCTGCAGCGCGGTCTCGAGATCGCCGAAGCGGCGGTAATACTCGCGCAGGATCTGCGCGCCGACCAGGATATTGACCTCCGGATCGAGCAGCACCTGCTCGCCGCCGTGCGGCTCGAGCTTTTCCGGGTGGTAGCGCGGAATGATCTGCATCAGGCCGCGCGCCCCCATGACGCTCTCGGCCACCGGGTTGTAGCGCGACTCGATCGCCATCACGGCCAGGATGAGCAGCGGATCGACCCGGTGCTGGTCGCCGGCGCGGTAGGCGATCGCGACGAAATTGCCGACCACATCGTCGGCGATGCGGTAGCGCTTGGCGATGAATTCGGCCACCGCCTGCTGCTCGCGCCCGAGCGGCGAGTCGGCCACCATGGTGGCGCCGGCCGCGGCGACCGCCTGGTCGATCACCACCGACGGCAGGGAGGGCAAGACGATCGGCAGCGCCCGCTCCAGCGGGTCGCGCAGGGGCAGGACGAGGTATGCGAGGATCGCGGCCGCCCCGGCCAATGCGAACAGATCCCTGAGGGCGGAAAGAGCGGCCGACAGGTGCCGGGTGATGCCTGAAACCGTGCCTGTTTCCTTCATCTTGGACCTCCTGCTTGAGGCGTAGTGTGCCCGTCGGGGGCATCCGCCGATAGGCGCCCCTTGCTGCGTCGCAGCGAGCGCATAATGTCCGGATTCTGTATACAAGTCAATAACTTGAGTGTTAACTCGCCACCTCAAGAACCCTGCCGAACCACCTAATTTCGACAACCTTTTTCATGTTGGACGGGGTGGAGGGGACCGGTAAGATAGGACTTCCCGAAGCAAGTATTTGTTAGGAAGCCTCGCGGACCGGCCTAAGTCTCCGTTCTTGGGCCGAATGACCAAGCCGGTCCGCTGAGCTTCGGGCCGGCGGGGGCTTTCGCCCCCGCCTCGTTTCTTTCGGCGCCCCGGTTACGGCCGGGAGCCGGTGGGAAACGGCCACGCGGCCGCTGGATTCAGCGCGGTTCTCGCGCCGGGAGTCGCAGCGGTCGACGGCGGTGTTGCGGGCGCCGTCGTTTCCGCGGTGCTGGCCGGTGAGGCGGCTTGGATCGCCTTTTTCTTCTTCCCCGCCTTTTTCTTCTTGTTGGCGGATTTCTTTCTGCCTGCCGCCTTTTTCTTACCAGCTGTTCTCAGTGACTTCTTTTTCTTTTTTGATGCTTTCTTTTTCTTCTTCTTCTTGCCGCCTTTTTTCGCTTTTTTCTTCGCCATGCTCAATCTCCTTGAAGGTTGTTGAACAAAATCGAGCCCGGCAAGCGGCCCGGGCTATCCAACTGCCGGCGGTTACTGGCCGCCGGCATGCTGAATCTGGTTCGCCTTCACATCATGATAAAGAATATCCGCGTCGAGGCGAATGCCTCCCTCCCACGTCACGGTCGCGGTCTCCGGATCCACGCTCACCTTCTCGAACTCGCGCACGTCGCGCCAGAGCTGGAACGCACCGATCTCGAGCAGATTGCCGAGGAAGACCCGGCCTTCAAGCCCGTCCTCGAAGCGCAGCCACAGCTTGTAGTCTTCCTCCGCCTTGCATGCTGTTATCCGCATCGTATCGAACTCCTCAAGCATGTTGCTCCCCCTCGTTGCTTTTAAACATCAATCCCAGCTGAGTGCGCCGCCGGTCTGGTACTCGATTACGCGGGTCTCGAAGAAATTGCGCTCCTTCTTCAGGTCGATCATCTCGCTCATCCACGGGAACGGGTTCGACGCCCCCGGGTACAGGGTGTCCAGCCCGATCTGCTGGCAGCGCCGATTGGCGATGAAGCGCAGGTACTCCTTGAACATCGGCGCGTTCAGCCCCAGCACGCCGCGCGGCATGGTGTCCTCGGCGTAGCGGTACTCGAGCTCGACCGCGCGCCGGAACAGGGCCGCCAGCTCCTCGCGGAACGCCGCGGTCCAGAGCTGCGGGTTCTCGAGCTTGATCTGGTTAACCAGATCGATGCCGAAGTTGCAGTGCATCGACTCGTCGCGCAGGATGTACATGTACTGCTCGGCGGCGCCGGTCATCTTGTTCTGGCGGCCGAGCGCCAGGATCTGGGCGAAGCCGACGTAGAAGAACAGGCCCTCCATCAGGCACGAGAACACGATCAGGCTCTTCAGGAGGTGCTGGTCGGCCTGCGGGGTGCCGGTCTTGAACGCCGGGTCGGTCAGGGTGTCGATGAACGGCACCAGGAACTCGTCCTTGTCGCGGATCGAGGCGATCTCGTGGTAGGCGTTGAAGATCTCGGACTCGTCGAGGTCCAGGCTCTCGACGATGTACTGGTAGGCGTGGGTATGGATCGCCTCCTCGAAGGCCTGGCGCAGCAGGTACTGGCGGCATTCCGGGGCGGTGATGTGCCGGTAGGTGCCGAGCACGATATTGTTGGCGGCGAGCGAATCCGCGGTGACGAAGAAGCCGAGGTTGCGCTTGACGACGCGGCGCTCGTCCTCGGTCAGCCCGTTCGGATCCTTCCAGAGCTGGATGTCGCGGCTCATGTTGATTTCCTGCGGCATCCAGTGGTTGGCGCAGGCCGCGAGGTACTTCTCCCAGGCCCACTTGTACTTGAAGGGCACCAGCTGGTTGACGTCGGCCTTGGAGTTGATGACCTGCTTGTCCTCGACCGTGACGCGCCGGAAGGCGCCCTCGGCCTCGGGGCTCTTGCGCGCCGCCGGCGCGGTGCTCCCGATCTCGGTGTTGTCGAAGCTGAGCATGCTTATCCCTTGTTAGTGCGCATGGCCTGGGCGAGCAGCAGCGTGCGCAGGCTCGGTTCCTGGGGGGACGCGAGCGGCTTGAACGCCGGCCGGTATTCGCGCGCGAGCCCGCGCAGGACGGCGGCGCGCTGCGCCTCGGTGGAGAACGACAGCTCGTGCGTGGCGATATACAGGTTCCACTCGGTGCCGACGATCGTCAGCCACTCCCGGTACTTCGGGTGCTTCTTCAGCAGCTGGGGGTCGGCGAGGTCCGGCGACTGGTCGAAATCGAGCGCGCGGAAAGTCAGCAGCCGCCAGCCGGGAGCCATCACCGCGTAGACCCCGGCGCTCCTCGGCGGGGACCACAGCGGCGCCATGAAAGGCCCGGCGAAGCTGTGGCTGCCGAGGGTAATCACTGGCAAGCCTCGCAGTCGGGCTTGTCGATCGCGCACATCTTCGGCGGCTCCGCGGCTTCCATGGGCACCGCGTTCAGCTCGCCCTTGTTCACCGTCGACTTCTCGGCGTGGGTGGCGCCCAGCGCCCGCAGGTAGTAGGTGGTCTTCAGGCCGCGGATCCAGGCGAGCTTGTAGGTCTCGTCCAGCTTCTTGCCCGAGGCGCCGGCCATGTAGATGTTGAGCGACTGCGACTGGTCGATCCACTTCTGCCGCCGCGCGGCGCACTCGACCAGCCACTTCGGCTCGACCTCGAACGCCGTGGCGTAGAGCTTGCGCAGGGCCTGCGGCGCGCGGTCGATGCGCGCGAGGTTGCCGTCGAAGTACTTGAGGTCGGCGATCATCACCTCGTCCCACAGGCCGGCGCGCTTGAGGTCGGCGACCAGGAAGTCGTTCACCACCGTGAACTCGCCCGACAGGTTCGACTTCACGAACAGGTTCTGGTAGGTCGGCTCGATCGACGCCGAGACGCCGACGATGTTGGCGATGGTCGCGGTGGGCGCGATCGCCAGGCAGTTCGAGTTTCGCATTCCGTGCTGCTGGATGCGCGCGCGCAGCGCGTCCCAGTCGAGCGCGGACGAGCGGTCGAGCTCGACATAGCCGCCGCGCTCGGCCGACAGGATGTCGAGCGTGTCCTGCGGCAGGATGCCGCGGTCCCACAGCGAGCCGCGGAACGAGGCGTAGCGGCCGCGCTCGGCGGCGAGCTCGGTGGAGGCCCAGTACGCCGCGTACGCCACCATCTCCATCGAGCGGTCGGCGAACTCCACTGCTTCCTGCGAGGCGTAGGGCACCCGCAGGCGATGCAGGCAGTCCTGGAAGCCCATGATGCCCAGGCCCACCGGACGGTGACGCAGGTTGCTGTTTCTCGCCTTGTCGACAGCGTAGTAGTTGATGTCGATGACGTTGTCCAGCATCCGCATCGCCGTGGAAATTGTTGTTTTTATTTTTACGAAATCGAGGCCGTTGTCCGTGAGGTGAGCGAGGAGGTTGATCGACCCCAGGTTGCAGACCGCGATTTCGTCGTGAGAAGTGTTGAGCGTGATCTCGGTGCAGAGATTGGAGCTGTGCACCACGCCCGCGTGCTGCTGCGGGCTGCGCAGGTTGCACGGGTCCTTGAAGGTGATCCAGGGATGCCCGGTCTCGAACAGCATCGAGAGCATCTTGCGCCACAGCTGCAGCGCCGGAACCTTCTTGTAGAGCTTGAGCTCGCCGCGCGCCGCCTTGTCCTCGTAGCGCAGGTACGCTTCCTCGAAGCTCTTGCCGAACTTGTCGTGCAGGTCGCGCACGTCCGACGGGCTGAACAGCGCCCACTCCGCGCCTTCCATCACCCGCTTCATGAACAGATCCGGGATCCAGTTCGCGGTGTTCATGTCGTGCGTGCGGCGCCGATCGTCGCCGGTGTTCTTGCGCAGCTCGAGGAATTCCTCGATGTCGAGGTGCCAGACCTCGAGGTAGGAGCACACCGCGCCCTTGCGCTTGCCGCCCTGGTTCACCGCGACCGCGGTGTCGTTCACCACCTTGAGGAACGGCACCACGCCCTGCGACTTGCCGTTGGTGCCCTTGATGTGCGAGCCGAGCGCGCGCACCGGGGTCCAGTCGTTGCCCAGGCCGCCGGCGTACTTGGCGAGGAGCGCGTTCTCCTTGATCGCGTCGTAGATCCCGGTGAGGTCGTCGGACACCGTTGTCAGGTAGCAGCTCGAGAGCTGCGAGCGCAGCGTGCCGGAGTTGAACAGCGTCGGCGTCGAGCTCATGAAGTCGAAGGCGGACAGCACGTCGTAGAACTCGATCGCCCGCGATTCCCGGTCCTTCTCCCGCAGCGCGAGCCCCATCGCCACGCGCATGAAGAACGCCTGCGGCAGCTCGATGCGCCGGCCGTTCGAGTGCAGGAAGTAGCGGTCGTACAGGGTCTGCAGGCCGAGGTAGCCGAACTGGAGATCGCGCCGGGCCTTCAGCGCTTTTCCGAGGCGAACCAGATCAAACTTGGCGAGTTCCGGGTCCAGCAGCTCGGCGGCGATGCCCTTCTCGATGAACTGCGGGAAGTAGGCCGCGTAGCGCGTCTCCATGTCGGCCTGGCTCGCCTCCTCGCCCAGCACCTCGAGGCGGACGGTATCGAGCAGCAGCCGCGCGGTGACGAAGCTGTACGCCGGGTCCTTCTCGAGCAGCGCGCGCGCCGCCATCACCGAGGACTTGCGCACTTCCGACATCGGCACGCCGTCGTACAGGTCGCGCAGCGTGGCATCGAGGATCGCCTCGGGCCGGGCGTCCGGCAGGCCTTCGCACGCAGATTCCACCAGGCGCTCGAGCCGAGCACGGTCGAGCGGCTTGCGCTGGCCGTTTTCAACCACATGAAGCTCGGTGGAAGGCTTGGATAAGGCCTTTTCTTGGGCGCGTGCCCTGGCGCGCTCCTCGCGGTAGAGCACGTAGGCGCGGGCGACGTCGTGCTCGCCCGAGCGCATGAGCGCGAGTTCCACCTGGTCCTGGATGTCTTCTATATGGAAGGTGCCGCCCTGCGGCTGGCGGCGCTGCAGCGCGCCGACCACCGCGTCGGTCAGCCCGGCGACCAGCTCGCGGATGCGGGCCGAGGCCGCGCCCTGCGCGCCGTTGACGGCGAGGAACGCCTTGGTCATCGCCACGGAAATCTTGCCCGGCTCGAAGCCCACCACCGCGCCGTTGCGGCGGATCACCTTGTAGTCGGCGTACGGGCTGCGCGCCGTACTGCTCGACTCAGGAAGGGAAGCGCCCAGAGTGGAGACGGCAGCGGCGTTTTCCTGAGTGATGTGCATATCTAGCTCTCCCGTGTGGTGCGGCGCTTTCCGGGACCGTCTGCCGCTTTCTGGGTGCGGTTCTGGACGACCTTCCGTTCCGTTTACAACATCTAGTTGCGTCTACCCTACATCAACACAACCTGTGGTGCAGCGTACGCGCGAATTTTTTACTTTGCAAGCACAAGCTACTAAATGTGGTGGAAAGTGCGACGGGGAACGCTAAATCTGGCGGGATGCGGCAGCGCAACAACAACATGCCGGTCTGCCGTAGACCGGCGACACTACATCTAGTGTGAGCCTACGGCCGCTTCGCCAGGCCGGCGAGCAGGCGCGCCCAGTCGAAATGCGGGCCGGGATCGGTCTTGCGTCCCGGCGACACGTCGCTGTGCGCGGCGATCTCGCGGATCGGATGCTTCTTTTGCAGTTGTTTCAGAAGGAAGACGAGAGCGTGGTACTGCGGATCGGCAAAGGCATCGTCCTCGGTGCCCTCGAGCTCGATGCCGATGGAGAAATCGTTGCAGCGGCTGCGGCCGCGCCAGGAAGAGGCGCCGGCGTGCCAGGCGCGGCGCTCGACCGGAACGAACTGGACCACCTCGCCGTCGCGCCGGATCAGGAAATGCGACGAGACCTTGAGGCCCTCGATTTCGCGGAAATACGGATGCGCGTCCGGGTCCAGGCAGTTGGTGAACAGCCGCTCGATCGAATCGCCGCCGTACTCGCCCGGGGGCAGGCTGATCGAATGAAGGATTACGAGAGAGATTTCGACGCCGGCTGGCCGCTCGTCATGGTTCGGCGAATCAACGATTTTCATCTTTGATGCCGAGACGTTGCATCCGGTAGCGGAGCTGCCTGAAAGTGATCCCTAACAAACGCGCCGCGGCGGTGCGATTGAAGCCGGTCTTGCCGAGCGCCTGCAGGATCGCTTCGCGCTCGAGCCGGTCGAGGTACGCGGGAAGCGGCGCGTCGGCGGCGCGCGGCGCGGGGTGCTGCGACTCTTCCGCGGGCTCGGCGCCCTCCTCCTCTTCGGGCGCGATGCGATGCAGCGCCAAGTCCTGCGGCCCGAGCTCCTGCGCCGCGGGCGAGAGCGCGAGCGCGCGCTCGAGGATGTTCTCGAGCTCGCGCACGTTGCCGGGGAAGTCGTACGCCATCAGCTCCTCCATCGCCGCGGCCGAGATCTGCGGCGGCGCAATGCCGTTCTGCACCGCGAGGCGCTGCAGGATGTGCGCGGCGATCGCCGGGATGTCCTCGCGGCATTCGCGCAGCGGCGGCATGGTGAGGTCGACGACGTTCAGCCGGTAGTAGAGGTCGCGGCGGAAGCGCCCGGCTTCGACCATGCCGGCGAGGCTCTGGTTGGTGGCGCAGATGATGCGCACGTCCACCGGCTCCTCCTGCGTCGAGCCGACCTTGCGCACGCGCCGCTCCTGGATCGCGCGCAGCAGCAGCACCTGCATGTGCAGCGGCAACTCGGCGACCTCGTCCAGGAACAGCGTGCCGGCGTGCGCCGCCTGGAACACGCCGTCGCGGTCCTCGTTCGCGCCGGTGAACGCGCCCTTGCGGTAGCCGAAGAGCTCGCTTTCCATCAAGGTCTCGGGAATCGCGCCGCAGTTCACCGCGACGAACGGCTTGTCGCGCCGCGCGCCGTTCTCGTGGATCAGGCGCGCGGCGAGCTCCTTGCCGCTGCCCGACTCCCCGGAGAGATGCACCGGCGCCTGGGTGCGCGCGAGCTTCTCGATCAACGCGCGCACCTGCACCAGCGGCGCGCTGGTGCCGAGCAGCTGGCGCCCCGCGGTTTCCGCGCTCCGGTCCGGCAGCGAGAGCGCCGATTTCACCAGCGCGCGCAGCTGCTCCAGGCCGACCGGCTTCGAGACGTAGTCGAACGCGCCGGCCTTGAGCGCCGCCACCGCGTTGTCGGCGCTGCCGTGGGCGGTGATCACCGCCACCGGCAGGTCGGCGGCGAGCGCGCTGATGTGGCGCACGAGCTCGAGGCCGTCGCCGTCGCCCAGGCGCATGTCGGTAAGGCACAGTTCGTAGCGCTCGCTCTTCAGCCGCTCCTTCGCTTCGGCGATCGAGCCGACGGCGTCGACGCCGAGGCCCATCTTCGCCATCGTGAGCTCGAGCAGCTCGCGGATGTCGGGCTCGTCGTCGACCACCAGCACCTGCGCCGAGCGCGCTGTGGTGCGCCGCTCCGGGCGGCGGCTCATCCTGGCGTCACCACGCGGCAGCGGATGCGGAAATGCGCGCCCGTCGCGCTGCCCACGTACTCGAGCGTGGCGCGGTTCGCGGCGCACAGCTCGCGCGCGAGGTAGAGGCCGAGCCCGGTGCCCTTCGCCTCGGTGGTGAAAAAGGGCTCGAACAGCTGGCCGCGGATCGGCGCGGGCACGCCGGGCCCGTTGTCGAGCACCGAGAGCTCGACCCGGTTGGCATAGCCGTCGAGCACCACGCGGATCGCGGCCGCCTCCGGGCGCGCGTAGCGCAGCGCGTTCTTCAGCAGGTTCCACATCACCTGGTGCAGGTGCTCGCGGTCGAACTCGACCCACGACTCGCGCCGGGTCTCGAGCACGATGCGCCCTGCCGGCACGCCCTCGTTGGCGACGAACTCGGCGACGAACGCGGCGAGCCAGGGATGAAGGCGCAGCGGCGCCGCCGACACCCGGTCGCGCCGGTTGAGCTGCAGCACGTCGGAGACCAGCCGCTCGAGCCGCCCGGCGTTGTCGTGGATGATGCGCGTGAGGCGCGTGCGGTCGTTCTCGCGCTTCTCCTCGCGCAGGAGCTCCGCGGCGTGGCTGATCGCGGCGAGCGGATTGCGGATCTCGTGCGCGATGTTGGCGGTCAGCCGGCCGAGCGCGGCGAGCTTGAGCTGCTGCGCCTGGTCGCGCGCGCGGGTCGTGTCCTCGACCAGCAGCACCGAGAACTCCTCGGCGCCGCGCTCGAGCGGCCGCAGGCGGATGTCGCGCCCCGCGACCTCGACCTCGCCGCTGCCCGCGAACCCCGGCACCACGCTCGCGATGCCCTCGCCGAGCAGGCTGGCCGCGCCGAGCAGCTGCTGCGCCTGCGGGTTGTGCTGCACCACGCGGCCGGTGCGGTCGAGCACCAGCACGCCCTCGTTCATGTCCTCGATCACCAGCTGGTTGACGCGGGTCTGGGTCGCGAGCTCGCGCTCGCGCTGGCGCGCGAGGCGCTCGTTCGCCGCGACGCGCACGGCGAGCCAGCTGGTGACCCCGGCGGCGACGAAGTAGCCGATCGCGAGCAGCGCGGTCTGCACGAAGCCCGCGCTCGGCTGGTCGTGCTCGAGCACCCAGTAGCTCTGCTCGAGCAGCAGCGCGATGGTGGCGAGCGCCGCGTAGAGGAACGCGAAGCGTCGCGGCGCGACGATCGCCGCGGCGGTGAGGGAGATGAGCAGCATCACGCCCAGGCCACTGCGCACGCCGCCGCTCGCGTACATGAGGAGCGTGATCGCCACGATGTCGACGCAGGTGTGCAGCGTGAGCTGCAGCTCGAACTTGTCGCGCAGGTCGCGCAGCACGCCGTGGATCACCACGCCGCAGAACAGGTAGCCGGCGGCGACGTAGCAGAAGAGCGCGAGGTTGTGCGCGCCGAGGTTGAAGGCGTTGCCGTACAGGAGCGCGGTGCCGAGGAATACCCCCGCGAGCACGATGCGATACAGGTTGAAGTAGCGCAGCGAGATCCAGAACGAATCCGGGATGCGCTCCTCGGGGAGCAGGAAGACTTCCGGCAGGCTGACCGAGCCGCGCACCGCTTCCATCAGCGTTCCCCGGCGCCCAGGCGCGCGTGCTCCTCGCCGCAGTAGAGCAGGCCCGCGGCGACATGCGCTTCGGCGCGCGGCAGGTGCACACCGCAGCGCGCGCAGCGCACGAGATCCTGCTGTTGGGAAGGACTTCCCTTCCTGAGCGGATCGACTCGCCGGGACGCGCGCAGCGCACGCCGGATCAGCCAGACGGCGAGCACCACGATCAGGATCAGCACGACGAGACGGCCCATCGCGCGATTATCTACGGGAACGAGACGAAGGAAAAAAAGCGGGTGGTCGGGGCGACTGGATTTGAACCAGCGACACCTGCGCCCCGAACGCAGTAACCCCCCTCATCAAGATCAAGCACTTGCCTCGCGGTCATCGCCAAGGCGCGGCCGCGCCAGAGCACGGCGAGCCGTCCGTCGCGGCACGGCGCTCGGCGAACGCTCCTTTATTCGATCACCCGGTCGGCGCGCAGAAGAAGCGCCTGGGGGAGCGGCAGTCCCAGGCCGGAGTGCAGCTCTTTGAAAGCTGCGAGCTTTGCATCGAAGGCCGCGTGCACGACTTAGCGCATCGCGCAGCGCAAACCAGCTTCCAGCAAATGACGCCAGCTGTAGTGGAGGAGCCCGCCAGTGTCCCTGCGGGCCCGCTCCGGCGGGCCTTCTTGTTTGCGCTAGAAGCGGAACGTCGCGCCCAACGCGGGTCCGGCGAAGCGTATGTCCTGCAGCAGTCCGTCGTGTTTCATATCGTAATAGACGTAGCGATACGTGGCGGCGAGCTCGCCCCACTTGAACGCATAGCCGGCCCCGAGCAGTGCCTGCGCGGTGAGCGCCGAGGAACCCGCGCCCATGTCAACGTAGTACGGCAGAAACCAGCCGCCTTCGCCGAGCTTCAGCCGGCCGCGCACGCCGACGATCACATCCCATAGGTCCTCTCGCTGCGAAATGCTCCCCGACTGCGCAAACGTCTGGCCATTCGGCCCGCTTACCGCTGCGCTGAGCTGCCAATCGCTCGACGCCTCGAGTCCGAAATAGCGCAAGCCGCCAAGCACGTCGAGCGTATGCTTCGGGTCCTGCACCGCGGCGTAGCCGCCGGCCAGCGTCCACGCCACCCCGGTGAGCGACGACCGGGTGGATGCATTCAGCGTCGTGCTGACGCGGTCGCCGCCGAAGTTCACGGCCTTGACCGTACTCCCCTCGCTGTCGAAATCGAGGTAGATGAGGTCGGTGAACACGGACCACTTGCCTTTGCGGGCCTCGCCGGCCAGCATGAGCGCAAAGCTGAGGTTCTCGAGGTAATCGTTCGGCCCCGTGTCCACCTCCGGCCTGCCTCCCCCGCCGGGGGGAATGGCGTACGTCAGCGTACCGTTGATGTTCGGCAGCCAGATATAGGGCGTCAACGAAAAGTTCCAGCTATCCTGTGCAGACGCCTCGCCCAGCAAAGCTGCGGCCACCAGAAGCGCGGCCAGGATCGCCCTCTTCATGGCGTGCGATTGTAGGGCGCCTCTCCGGCACCGCGCACGGATTCGAAGCGCTGGATGTCGACAAGCACTCGGTAGTCGGCCTCCGCTGAAAACGTGTAGACGCGTGCGTCGCCCAGGGTCTGCGCCAAGTTCGCAGCAATAACGCACGGACAAATTGCGGGCGGTCGACGACTTCCGGCACGCTCACCGGCCCGATGCTTACGCTGTACGCCGCGACGGCGGGCGGCACCGACGCACTGCCGACGCTCAGCGTGTAGAACCGCACCTCGGGAGAGCTTCCGCAACCCGCGGCGAGCGCGACTTACCTTGGGGGGTGCGGATCGCCCCACGTTCGTCTAATTCATTGATATGTTGGTCGGGGCGACTGGATTTGAACCAGCGACACCTGCGTCCCGAACGCAGTACTCTACCAGGCTGAGCTACGCCCCGACGTGGGTAGAAGAGCGGGTGACCGCGAAGGAGGCCAATTCTAGCAAAGAACGCTTGTATTCCGACTCGGGCAGCGTAGCGATTGCGCGCGCCGCCGCCTCGGCTTCGCGCTGCGCGGCGCTGCGCGCATAGTCGAGCGCGCCGCAAGCGCGGATCGCCTCCAGCACCGCCGCGAAGTCCCCCCGCCCGCCCTGCTCGATCGCCTTGCGCACCACCGCGGCCTGCTCGCGGCTGCCGCAGCGCATGGTGTAGATGAGCGGCAGCGTGGGCTTGCCTTCGGCGAGATCGTCGCCCAGGCTCTTGCCGAGGTCGCCGTTGTAGTCGAGCACGTCGTCGACCAGCTGGAACGCGGTGCCGACGTGGCGGCCGTACTCCGCGAGGCGGCGCTCGAAATGTTCCTGCTTGGCGAGCACCCCGGCGAGCTGCGCCGCGGCCTCGAACAGCTTCGCGGTCTTGCGCCGGATCACCTCGAGGTACCTCGCCTCGTCGACGCTCGGGTCGTGGCTGCCCATCAGCTGCATCACCTCGCCCGCGGCGATGGTGTTGGTGGCCTCGGCGAGCACCTGCATCACACGCATGTCGTGCACCTCGACCATCATCTGGAAGGCGCGCGAGTAGAGAAAATCGCCCACCAGCACCGCCGCGGCGTTGCCGAACGCGGCGTTGGCAGTGGTGCGGCCGCGGCGCAGGTCGGAAGCGTCGACCACGTCGTCGTGCAACAGGGTCGCGGTGTGGATGAACTCGATCACCGCCGCGAGCGCAATGCGCGCGTCCGAGCTGCCGTTGTCCGGGCTTCTGCGGCCCTTGTATCCGACCGCGCCGCAGGCGAGAAGGAGCAGCGCGGGACGCAGGCGCTTGCCGCCCGAGGCGACCAGGTACTCGGCCACCTGGCGCACCAGCGCCACGTCGGAGTCGAGCCGGCGCGCGATCAGCGCGTCCACGCGCGCGAGATCTTCCGCCACCAGCGCGAGCGCGTCGATTCGCGTGGACACCAAGCTCATGATTAGCTTATAATTCTAGGTCTTTTCCGAAGCCAAAGCTCAGTAAGTAGGCAATCCAATAAGGTAGGCAAAGGTAGGCAATCCAATGTACGCAGTGATCAAGTCGGGCGGTAAGCAATACCGCGTCGAATCGGGCAAGCAAGTGCGCGTCGAGTCGCTTACGGCGGACGTCGGCGCCGCGGTCGCGTTCGAAGAAGTCCTGCTCGTCGGCAGCGGCGACGCGGTCAAGGTCGGCGCGCCGCTCGTCGCCGGCGCCAAGGTGAAGGCCACCGTGGTAGCGCACGGGCGCGGCGACAAGGTGAAGATCTTCAAGCTGCGCCGGCGCAAGCACTATCAGAAATCGCAGGGCCATCGGCAGAACTACACCGAGGTCCGCATCGACGACATCCAGGGCTAATTCATGGCACACAAGAAAGCAGGCGGGAGTTCCCGCAACGGACGCGACTCGAAGGCGAAGCGCCTCGGGGTCAAGGTCTACGGCGGCGAGCGCGTGAATGCCGGGCAGATCCTGGTGCGTCAGCGCGGCACGCGCGTGCACGCGGGCACCAACGTCGGCATCGGCCGCGACCACACGCTGTACGCGCGCGTGACCGGACAGGTGCAATACGCGGTGCGCGGCGCAGACGGAAACAACACTGTGAGCGTAGTAGCGGAAAACTCGCCGGCTTAGCCGGTCACTACTCCATCGGAAGCCCTATCGCAGCCAGGTAGGGCTTTTTTATTTCTGATATGAAATTCATCGACGAGGCGAAGATCGAGGTCCACGCCGGCAAGGGCGGCGACGGCGCCGCGACCTTCCGGCGCGAGAAGTACATCCGCTACGGCGGGCCGAACGGCGGCGACGGCGGGCGCGGCGGCAGCGTCTGGGCGCGCGCCGATCGCAACATCAACACGCTCGTCGACTACCGCTTCGCGCGCATCCACCGCGCCGAGAACGGCGTGCGCGGCATGGGCTCGGACTGCGACGGCCGCGCCGGGCGCGACGTCGAGCTGCGCGTTCCGGTGGGCACCGTGATCCGCGACGAGGACGACGATGCCCTGGTGGCCGACCTCGCGCACGACGGCGCCCGCGCGCTTCTCGCTCGCGGCGGCCAAGGCGGCCTCGGCAACGTGCATTTCAAGTCCAGCGTCAACCGCGCGCCGCGCCAGTTCACGCGCGGCGAGCCGGGCGAGAGCCGCAACCTCGCGCTCGAGCTGCGCGTGCTCGCCGACGTCGGCCTGCTCGGGCTGCCGAACGCCGGCAAGTCGAGCTTGATCCGCGCGGTGTCGAGCGCGCGCCCGAAGGTCGCCGATTACCCGTTCACCACCCTCAACCCGTCGCTCGGCGTCGCGCGCGTCGGCGAGACGAGCTTCGTGCTGGCCGACATCCCGGGGCTGATCGAGGGCGCCTCCGAGGGCGCCGGGCTCGGCCACCAGTTCCTGCGGCACCTCGCGCGCACACGCCTGCTGCTCCATATCGTCGACGTCACCAGCGAGGCGATCGCCAAGGATGTGCGCGTGATCGCGGCCGAGCTCAAGAAGCACGCCAAGGGACTGGAACGCAAGCCGCGCTGGCTGGTCTTCAACAAGATCGACGCCGTGGGGGACGCGGACCGGCGCGTCGAGGGTGCCCTGCGCGCGTTGCGCTGGACGCGCCCATGGTTCAAAGTCTCGGCGCTGACTGGGGAGGGCTGCGACAAGGTCATGAAGGCAGCGGCGCGCGAGCTCAAATGATCGGGCAGGCGAAAACGCTGGTGGTGAAAGTCGGCTCTTCGCTCGTCACCAACGAGGGACGCGGGCTCGACGCGGACGCCATCGGCCGCTGGGCCCGGCAGGTTGCCGAAATCCATCAGATCGGGAAGAAGGTCGTGCTCGTCTCGAGCGGCGCGATCGCCGAGGGCATGCAGCGCCTGGGCTGGACCCGGCGCCCGCACGCGATGCACGAGCTGCAGGCCGCCGCCGCGGTCGGCCAGATGGGGCTCGCCCAGTGCTACGAGAGCTGCTTCCGCGGCCACGGCCTGCGCAGCGCGCAGGTGCTGCTCACCAATGCCGACATGGCCGACCGCCAGCGCTACCTCAACGCGCGCTCCACGCTGCGCACGCTGCTCGGCCTGGGCGTGATTCCGGTGATCAACGAGAACGACACCGTGGCGACCGACGAGATCAAGCTCGGCGACAACGACACGCTCGCCGCGCTCGTCACCAACCTGATCGAGGCCGACGCGCTCGTCATCCTCACCGACCAGGCCGGGCTCTACGACTCCGACCCGCGGAAGAACCGGCAGGCGAAGCTGGTGGAGCAGGCCGACGCGAGCGATTCGCGCCTGGAGAACCTGGCCGGCGGCGCGGGCAGCGCGCTCGGCAAGGGCGGTATGCTGACCAAGGTGCTCGCCGCGCGGCGCGCGGCGCGCAGCGGCGCGCACACCGTGATCGCCTCGGGCGCCGAGCCCGAGGTGCTGGTGCGGCTCGCGCGCGGCGAGCGCATCGGCACGCTGCTCACCGCGCAGACCGTGCCGCTCGCGGCGCGCAAGCAGTGGCTCGCCGACCACCTGGCGGTGGCCGGTCGCGTCAAGCTCGATGCCGGCGCGGTGAAGGCGCTGGTGCGCGACGGCAAGAGCCTGCTGCCGATCGGCGTCACCGAGGTGGCGGGCGAGTTCCAGCGCGGCGAGGTGGTGGGCTGCCTCGACCCCGCGGGACGCGAGATTGCGCGCGGCCTCGCGAACTACTCGGCGGCCGAAGCGCGCCAGATCATCCGCAAGCCCTCGGGCGAGATCGAGGCGATCCTCGGCTACGTGGACGAGCCCGAGCTGATCCACCGGGATAATTTAGTGCTGCTTTAGCAGCGCTCAATTGCGGCGAAGGCTTAGTAGCCGCGGGGGATGTCTTCCTTGAGGCTGCCGGTAAACGAAGCGCCGCCGCTCCGCAGCGCCAGGAGGGCCTCGCGCACGCCGCCGACGGGCTCGCGCTGCGGGCAAAAGTACTCGCGATACAGCGCGACGTGCCAGTGCTGCGCGCTACGCGGGTCGATCGTGCGCCACGGCCCGGGCTTGCCGAACCACTCACCGCCCCGCCCGAGCGCGTAGATCCGCACATCGCCCGCCGTGCAGCGCATGCCTTCGAAGCTCACGTTCTCCGCTCCGGTGTTGCTGCGGGCGACCAGCGTATAGCGCACCACGCCGCGATCGACGTTGAGCGAAGCGCTGTCGACGAAGAAGCGGAATGGGCTTGCCGGTCCGGCGGAGAACTCGATCAGGTCGCGCTCCCGGGGATAAGCCGGCGGGGCCACTACCTCATCGCTCGGCACGAGTCGCGCCTCGTTGCCGCGCTCCCAGTCGCTCTTCTCCTCGACGTGGCCGCACGCCGCAAGCACGGCCGCGGCGAGCAGCGGGGCGAAAGGCGCAGCCCTCAATCGAGGTCGCTGGCGAGCGCCGCGCGCTGCTCGGCGGACAGCTCCGCCGTCGCGCGGTACTGGGCGTGGTCGACGCCGACCGTCACCGCAGCGCCCTGCCGCAGCCGATCGCGCATCACCCCATCGAGCTCGAAGCGCAGGAAGTGCACCGAGGACGTCTTCTGCTCGTTCTCGCGCTCGAGGTCCTCGTCGGCGATGGCGTGGACCCGGGCTGCGCCGGCGACCTCGATCCAGACCCGGCGCTCGATCCCCTTGAGCGCGCCGAGCATGCGCTTGCGCTGGGCCTCGTCGGGATACTCGATCAGCATGGTCGCCTTCCAGTTGCTGCCGTCCGGGACCAGCGGGTTGTAGGCGTCGAGCTCGTGCTGGATGCCTTCCTCCTCGAAGATGCGCTCGATGCGCAGCATCTCCTGCACCTGGTAGCGGATGGTGAGCTCGTCCTCGAAGAGCAGCGTGACATGCGCGCCGAGGTGCACCGTGCGACGCTTCTTGTGCTCCATCACCCGGGCGCGGAACGCCGGGCGCTGCCTGGCGTACGCCTCGAGGGACAGGAGTGAATCGCGTTCGATCATCGCGCTACCGGATGGCGGCCTCGATCTCGCTGAAGGTGCGCGCCACCTCGCCGCCGGCGGGGAGCGCGACGCCGAGCTGGCGCGCGATCTGCGAGAGCGAGAAGATGCCGCGCACCATCGCGCGGCGCGCCGCCGGCGCGAGCGGCCGGCCCGGCGGGATCTCGTCGAAGTCGATCACCAGCGCATGCTGGCGGCCGGCGCGGCGCAGCGTCTCGAGCACGTGGCCGACGCGCGCCGCCGCGACGTCGGCGAGCGCGATCACCTCCACCTGCTCGGCCGGAATCATGATGTCGCCCACGGTGAGCTCGTCGCGCCGCAGGCCGCGGTCGATGGCCACGCGCATCGGGCGCTCGCCGAGGATGTCGGTCGCGGTGATCACGCCCAGCACGTTCTCGTGCTCGTCGACCACCAGCAGCAGACGCACGCTGCGCGTGATCATGAACTGGTTCGCGCCCGCGAGCGGCGCCTGCGGCCGGATGGTCGCGGGCGTGGTGCGCTTGAGATCGGTCATCACTTCCAGCGCCGGCGACTCGACGGTGACCTTGGCGGCCGGCGCCTGCGTCGGGCGGCGAAAACCGCCGCCCGCGCCGAGTTCGCGGATCGACAGCGCCTCGTATTCGCGCTCCATCGCTAGCCCGCGGCTTGCTGGCTGCGCTGCGCGCGCTGGCGGCGGTCGGCCAGGAGGTAGCGATGCAGCTCGATCAGCGCCTGGCGGTACACGTCGCGCTTGAAGTCGATCACGCTCTCGAGCGGTACCCAGTAGTCGTGCCAGCGCCAGGCGTCGAACTCCGGATGGCCGCTCGCGCGCAGCTTGACGTCGCAGTCGCGCCCGACCAGGCGCAGCAGATACCAGATCTGCTTCTGCCCGCGGTACGCGGCGCCCTTGGCCTCGCGCTGGCGGCGCGCCCAGCGCTCGGGCACGTCGTAGCGCAGCCAGTCGCGCGTGCGGCCGAGGATGCGCACGTGGGCGCGGGCGAGGCCGATCTCCTCCTCGAGCTCGCGGTACATGGCCTGCAGCGGCGTCTCGCCCGCATTGATGCCGCCCTGCGGGAACTGCCACGCATGCTGGCTCACTCGCTTGCCCCAGAACACCTCGTTCCTCTGGTTGGCAAGGATGATGCCGACGTTCGGACGGTAGCCTTCCTTGTCGAGCATGGGCCGGACCGCCTTCAGTTAGAATGCCTCGAACGATTTTTCCACAGGCCAACGCGGAAGACAACGCCGGCAAGAGCGGCCGGTAATAGCAGACCACGCCGGCCTGGCGCGATGAAAACATCCAAGTTTTTCCTTGCCACGCAGAAGGAAAGCCCGGCAGAGGCGGAAATCGTGAGCCACCGCCTGATGCTGCGCGCCGGCATCATCCGGCGCCTGTCGGCGGGCGTCTATACCTGGCTGCCGCTCGGCATGCGCGTGCTGAACAAGGTCGAGACCATCGTGCGCGAGGAGATGAACCGCGCCGGCGCGCTCGAACTCAGCATGCCGGTGGTGCAGCCGGCCGAGCTGTGGCAGGAGTCGGGACGCTGGCAGGCCTACGGCCCGGAGCTGCTGCGCTTCAAGGACCGCCACGAGCGCGACTTCGTGATCCAGCCCACTTCCGAGGAGGCGATCACCGAGCTCGCGCGCGCGGAGCTGAAGAGCTACCGCCGCCTGCCGGTGCACTACTACCAGATCCAGACCAAGTTCCGCGACGAGCGTCGCCCGCGCTTCGGCATCATGCGCGGGCGCGAGTTCATCATGAAGGACGGCTATTCGTTCCACGCCGACTTCGCCGACCTCGAGCGCGAATACCGCAACATGCACGACACCTACACGCGCATCTTCACGCGGCTCGGCCTGCGCTTCCGCGCGGTCGCCGCCGATACCGGCGCGATCGGCGGCACCGGCTCGCACGAGTTCCATGTGCTCGCCGAGTCGGGCGAGGACGCGATCGCCTTCTCCGCCGAGTCGGACTACGCGGCGAACGTGGAGCTCGCCGAGGCGGTCGCGCCCGCCCCGCGCGCGGCCCCGGCCCAGGAGATGAAAAAAGTCCCGACGCCGGGCAAGACCACCTGCGAAGAGGTGGCGCAGCTGCTCAAGCTCGACCTGAAGAAAACCGTCAAGGCCGTGGCGGTGATGCACGACGACCAGTTCTACCTGCTGCTCGTGCGCGGCGACCATGTGCTGAACGAGATCAAGACGCAGAAGCTGATCGGCGTTTTCCGCTTTGCCACCGACGCCGAGATTCAGAGATTCCTCGGCTGCAAGGCCGGTTACATCGGCCCTGTCGGCGCCAAGGTGAAGGTCATCGCGGACCGAACGGTCGCCGCGATGAGCGACTTCGTGTGCGGCGCGAACGAGGAAGGCTTCCATCTCACCGGGGTCAACTGGAAAAGGGATCTGGCGGAACCCCAGGTCGCGGATATTCGCAACGTGGTGGCCGGCGACCCGAGCCCCGATAACAAAGGCCGGCTCGAGATCGCGCGCGGCATCGAGGTCGGGCATATTTTCCAGCTGCGCACGAAATACTCGGAGGCCATGAAAGCCGGTTTTCTGGATGAACAGGGTCAAACCCGGCCCTTCGAGATGGGCTGCTACGGGATCGGCGTGACGCGCATCGTCGCCGCGGCGATCGAGCAGAACCACGACGGGCGCGGCATCATCTTCCCGACGCCGATGGCGCCGTTCCAGGTGTGCCTGGTGCCGATCGGCTACCACAAGAGCGACGCCGTGCGCGCTGCAACGGACAAGCTTTATCGGGAAATCGCCGATGCGGGGATCGATATCCTTCTCGATGATCGCGACGAGCGGCCCGGGGTGCTGTTCGCCGACATGGAGCTCATCGGCATCCCGCACCGGCTGGTGCTCTCGGAGCGCGGGCTCGCCGCGGGCAACGCCGAGTACAAGGGCCGCCGCGACGAGAAGCCGCAGGACCTCGCGCTCGCCGGGCTCGTACCCGCGCTGAAATCGCGGCTCGGATGAGGCGGCTTGCCTTCCTCGCCCTCCTGCTGCCTTCGGTTTGCCTCGGCGGGGCGCAGATCTACGAGCCGCTCGCCGACAGCGTGCGCCAGCGGCTCTCGATCATGGTGTCCGACCGCGCGCCGGCGTCGATGCATTTCCGCGAGGCCTCCGACGGGCAGCGCTGGCTCGCCGAGATGGACCGGCGCCTTGAGGGTCGCATTCCGGACCGCCAGCAGAGGCTCGAGCTGCTGCGCACGGTGCAGTACGAGGCGACGCGCGCGCGGCTCGATCCGCAGCTCGTGCTCGGGGTGATCGAGGTCGAGAGCGGCTTTCGCAAGTACGCGGTCTCGCGCGCGGGCGCGCGCGGCTACATGCAGGTGATGCCCTTCTGGGTGAAGCTCATCGGCCAGCCGAGCCATAATCTGTTCCACCTGAGGACCAACCTCGCCTACGGCTGCGCGATCCTGCGCCACTACCTCGACCTGGAGAGGGGCGACTATTTCCGGGCGCTCGGCCGCTACAACGGCAGCCTGGGCAAGCCCGAGTACCCCAACCTGGTGCTCACCGCCTGGCGCGGACGCTGGAAGTACGAGGGGCCGACCGCGTGAGGAGCGACTGACGTGATCGCCCGCGTCCTCGAGCGCAACCCGCGCTTCTCCAACTGGCTCTACGGCTTCACGCCGCCGGAGCGCGGCCCGATCGAGCTCGTGCACCGGCGCGTGTACATCCTGCCGACGCGCCTGGGCTGGTTCTTCGCCGGCACGCTCGCGGTGCTGCTCGTCGGCTCGATCAACTACGCGCTGCAGCTCGGCTTCGCGCTCACCTTCGTGCTCGCGGGCCTGGGCCTCGCCGGCATGGTGCACACTGCGCGCAACCTCGCGCGCATCGCCGTGGCCGCGGGGCGCGCCGAGCCGGTGTTCGCCGGCGAGTCGGCGCAGTTCCGCCTGTACCTCGACGGGCGCGGGACGTTCGACCGGCCGGCGATCCTCGCGCGCCATCTCGGCTCCGACTCGCAGTTCGTGGTCGACATCGCCCCGGCCGCGGTCGCCGAGGTGGTGCTCGCGCGGCCCGCGGAGCGCCGCGGCTGGCTGCCGCTCGGGCGCGTGATGCTCGAGACGCGCTTTCCGCTCGGCCTGTTCCGCGCCTGGAGCCATGTCGAGCCCGATGTCCGCTGCCTGGTCTATCCGCGCCCCGAGCGCTCGGCGCTGCCGCCCTTCAGCGGCGAGGCGGCGGCCGGCGCGCTGCGCACGCCGACCCCGGGGAGCGATGACTTCGCCGGCTTGCGCGGCTACCAGAAATCGGACTCCCCGCGCCACATCGCCTGGAAAGCGGTCGCGCGCAGCCAGGAGATGCTGACCAAGCAGTTCGCCGGCGAGGCCGCGTCGGAGCTGTGGCTCGACGCCAAGCTGCTTCCCCAGGGCCTGACGCTGGAACAAGTCCTGTCGCGGCTCGCGGGCTGGGTGCTCGCCGCCGAGCGCGCCGGCGCGCACTACGGCCTGCGCCTGCCCGGGGTGGAGATCGCGCCGGCGCGCGGCGATCTGCACCGCGCCGCCTGCCTGCAGGCGCTGGCGTTGTATTCATGAACCACCCTCTCGCGCCGGAGCAGCGCCAGATCGGCGCGCGCGAGCTCGCCTGGCTGATCGCCTCGCTCGCGCTGGTGGTGGCCCCGCACGCGCTGCGCGCGCCGTGGTGGCTCACGCTGCTCACGCTGTGCCTGTACGGCTGGCGCATGTATTTCGCGCTCGATCGCGGGCCGTTGCCTTCCCGCTGGCTGGTGCTCGGGGTCGCCGCGGTCGGCATGCTCGGCGTGTGGATCGAGTACCGCACGCTCTTCGGCCGCCAGCCCGGCATCCTGCTGCTCATGCTGTTCTCGGGCCTGAAGCTGCTCGAGACGCGCACGCATCGCGACGCCGCGATCGGCGCGTTCCTCGGCTACTTCCTGGTAATCACCAACTTCCTCTACACGCAGGGCATCCCGACGGCGGCGACGATGTGCCTCGCGATCTTCATGCTCACCGCCGCGCTGGTCGGCTTCGCCGCCCCGCAACGCGCGGCGCGCGCCAACCTGCGCACCGCGGCGCTGCTCCTCGCGCACGCCGCCCCCGCGGCGCTGGTGCTCTTCGTGCTCTTCCCGCGCGTTCAGGGCCCGCTCTGGGGATTGCCGCAGGATGCGTACGCCGGCATGACCGGCCTATCGGACACGATGGCGCCCGGCGCGCTCTCGAGCCTTGCGCTGTCGGATGCGATCGCGTTCCGCGCCGAATTCCAGGGCGCCTCGCCGCCGCCGCCCGCGCGCTACTGGCGCGGACCGGTGCTGTGGGACTTCGACGGCCGCACCTGGTCGATCGGGCCGAGCTTCCTCACCGGCTTCGTCGCGCCGCGCGGCGGGCGCGATGCGTACCGCTACGAAGTGGTGCTCGAGCCGCACAACCGCACGTGGCTGTTCGCGCTCGAGACCGCGGCGAGCCTGCCGGAAGGCGCGCGCATGAGCTTCGACGGCCAGATTCTGTCGGCGACGCCGGTGCGCGCGCGCATGCGTTACGAGCTCGCCTCGGTGGTGGCGCCCGAGCCGCGCTCGAGCGAGCCGGCGGGCGTGCTGCGCCGCGCGCTGCGCCTGCCCGAGGGCTTCAACCCGCGCGCGAGCGAGCTCGCCGCCGAATGGCGCGCCGCGTCGGCCGACGACGCCGGGGTGCTGCGGCGCGCGATCGACTTTCTGCGCAACGGCGGTTTCGTGTACACGCTCGAGCCGCCGCTCCTCGGCCCGGACTCGGTCGACGAGTTCCTGTTCTCCACCAAGGAGGGGTTCTGCGAGCACTTCTCCTCCGCCTTCGTGTTCCTGATGCGTGCCGCCGGCGTTCCCGCACGCGTGGTGACCGGCTATCAGGGCGGCGAGCTCAATCTGGTGGACAACATCCTCACGGTGCGCCAGTCCGACGCCCATGCCTGGGCCGAGGTGTTCCTCGCGGGGCGCGGCTGGCTGCGCGTCGATCCGACCGCCGCCGCGGTGCCCGGGCGGCTCGAGTCCGGGCTCGCGCGCTCGGTGCCGCAGGCCTCGGCGCTGCCGCTCATGATGCGCCCCGAGCTCGAATGGCTGCGCGCGGTGCGCGACCGATGGGAAGCGGCGGCGCACAAGTGGAACGTGTGGGTGCTCGGCTACAACCCGGAGCGCCAGCGCGACCTGATGGCGAGCGTCGGTATCCGCGACGCCGACTGGCGCACGCTCACCGCGGCACTCTTCGCCTTCCTGGGCGCGATGACGCTGGTGCTGCTCGCGTGGTCGCTCAAGCGCCTGGCGCGCCCCGATCCGCTGCAGAAAGCCTGGCGCGCCTTCTGCCGCAAGCTCGCAGCGCGTGGCGTCGAGCGCTCGCCCGCCGAGGGGCCGCGCGACTACGCCGCGCGCGCGGCGCGCGCCCTCCCCACCGCGCGGCGCAGCATCCTGCGCATCGGCGCGCTCTACATCGCGCTGCGCTACGGCGCGCACGCGAGCGCCGCGGGGCTCACGCGCTTCCGCAAGCTGGTACGGGAATTCCGCCCCACGTGAGAGCCCTCCTGTTGCTCCTGCTGGCCGCGCCGCTGCTCGCCCACGCCTCGTACGCGGGGCGCCCGGAAGTGCAGGACTTCGTGCGCGACTTGGCGAAGCGCCACGGCATCGCGGAGGGCGAGCTCAAGCGCGTGTTCGCGAAAGCGCAGCGCCTCGAGCCGGTGCTCGAGGCCATCGCGCGACCCGCGGAGCGCGTGCGCACCTGGGAGGACTACCGCGCGCTGCTCATCACCGAGCGTCGCATCCGCGAAGGCGTCGAGTTCTGGCGCAAGTTCCCGCGCACGCTCGAGCGCGCCGAGCAGAAATACGGCGTGGCGCCGGAGTACGTGGTGGCGATCATCGGCGTCGAGACCTTCTACGGCCGCAACACCGGCAGCTGGCGCGTGGTGGACGCGCTGACCACGCTGGCCTTCGACTATCCGCCGCGCGCCGGCTTCTTCCGCAGCGAGCTCGAGCAGTACCTGCTGATGGCGCGCGAGGCGGGCATCGACGTGTTCTCGGTGCGCGGCTCGTACGCCGGCGCGATCGGCATCCCGCAGTTCATGCCCTCGAGCGCGCGGCGCTACGCGGTGGACTTCGACCGCAACGGCAAGATCGACCTGCAGCGCAGCCGCAGCGACGCGATCGGCAGCGTGGCCAATTTCCTCAAGGTGCACGGCTGGCAACGCGACGCCGACGTCGCGGTGCAGGCGCGCGTCGCGGGCGAGGCCTGGCGCCCCTTCATGAACGGGCGCTTCGAGCCCCGGCACTCGATGACCGAGCTGCGCGAGGCCGGGATCGAGTTCGATTCGCCGCAACCCGCGGGCGCCAACGGCGTGCTGATCGAGCTGGCGAACGCCGACCGGCCGAGCGACTACCGCGTCGGCCTGCGCAACTTCTACGTCATCACGCGCTACAACCGCAGCGCGCTCTACGCCGCGGCCGTCGCCGAGCTCGCCCAGGAGCTCAGAAAGGCCTACGACTTGGGCAGGTAGAGCAGCGGGTCGACCGCCGCCGCGCCCTTGCGGATCTGGAAGTGGAGCTTGTCGCCGAGCTCGGCGATCTTCTGCCCGCGCGTCACGCTCTGCTGCTCCTTCACCAGGATGTCCCGGTTGTGCGCGTACACCGTGATGTACCCCTGGTCGTGCTTGATCACGATCAGCTTGCCCAGGCCGGCGATGCCGCTGCCCACGTAGGTGACGCGGCCCGGCGCCGCGGCGATCACCGCCTCGCCGCTGCGCCCCTCGATGTCGATGCCTTTCTGGCGCGGCTCGGCGAAGCCGGCGATCACCTTCCCCTTCACTGGCCAGGCGAAGGTCATCGGGCGCACTTCGAGCTTGGGCTCTTCGCGCGGCAGGGCGGCGACAGCAGGTTTTTGTCCTTCGACTGCAGGTTTCTGTCCTTCGACTGCAGGTTTCTGTCCATCGAGCGGGCGCGATTCGATGCGGCTGCCCGCGCGCCCGCTGCCGACCGTCACCGCGGGCTGCACCGGCGGCTGCACGCGCAGCACCTGGCCGACGCTGATCTTGGTCGGATCGTCGAGCGAGTTCCACTGCGCGACGTCGCGATAGTCGTGGCCGTGGTCGAGCGCGATGCTGTAGAGCGTGTCGCCGCGCTTCACCGCATAGAAACCTTCGGGCACGGCATTCGGCGCGGGTGAAGCGACCGGTGGCGCCGCCGGGGGCGCCTTCACGGCGGCGGCCGCCCGCGGCGGCGGCGGACGCCGATCCTCCACCGGCGCGGAGCCGCGCGGCGACGCGCAGCCCGCGCCCAGCGCCAGCACGAGAACCGCGACGATCGCTCTCACGCCTTGCCCACCTCCATCGGCACGAAACGCACCGCGTCGAGCGCCGACTCGAGGAAACCGCGGCCGTTACGCTCGACGAGCACCAGCCGCTGGCTGCCGCCGGGCTTCCCGGCCGGCGCGAGCGGCAGCACCATTCTGCCACCGGGCGCGAGCTGGCGTAGCAGCGCTTCCGGCATGCGCGGCGCCGCCGCCGCCACGATGATCGACTGGAACGGCGCTGCGCCTTCGAGCCCGGCGTAGCCGTCGCCGTGCGCGAGGCGCAGGTTCTTCAGGCGCAGCGCGAGCAGGTTCGCGCGCGCGCGCTCGAGCAGCCCCTTGATGCGCTCGATCGAATAGACCTCGGGGAATACCTGCGCCAGCACCGCGGCCTGGTAGCCGCAGCCGGTACCGATTTCCAGCACCTTGCCCGGCTGCTTCCTTTCGAGCAGCATTTCCGTCATCCGGGCCACCACGTAAGGCTGCGAGATGGTCTGGCCGAAGCCGATCGGCAGCGCGGTGTCCTCGTAGGCGCGGCTCGCGAGCGCTTCCTCGACGAAAAGGTGGCGCGGCACCGCGGCCATCGCGGCGAGCACGCGCTCGTCGCGGATGCCCTGCTCGCGCAGGCGGTCCACCATGCGGGCGCGCGTGCGCGGCGAGGTCATGCCGATGCCGGAAGCCTTTTTCAACTGGTCAGCCACTCCTTCGCGGCCGCGAGCTGCGCGTTGTGCGTGAGGTCCATGCGCAGCGGCGTCACCGACACGCGCTGCGCCTCGATCGCGTGGAAGTCGGTGCCCGGCCCGGCGTCAGCCGCGCCGCCCGCCGGCCCGATCCAGTAGGCGGTCTCGCCGCGCGGCGTCTGCAGCTTGACCACCGGCTCGGCCTTGTGGCGCCGCCCCAGGCGCGTGACCTCCATGCCGCGCAGCGCGGCGGGATCGACGTCGGGCACGTTCACGTTGAGCAGCACCGGCTCCTTGAACGGCCGACGCTTGAAGCGCTCGACGATCTCAACCGCGACGCCGATCGCGCTCTCGAAATGCTCGCCGGTCTTGCTGGTGAGCGAGACCGCGACCGAGGGGATGCCGAGCAGGTAGCCCTCGGCGGCAGCGGCGACGGTACCGGAATAGATGGTGTCGTCGCCCATGTTGGCGCCGAGGTTGACCCCGGAGACGATCATGTCGGGCAGGAACTCGAGCAGTCCGGTGACCGCGATGTGCACGCAGTCGGTCGGGGTGCCGTTCACCGAGTAGTAGCCATTCGGCGCACGCCGCACGGTGAGCGGGCGGTCGAGCGTGAGCGAGTTCGAGGCCCCGGAGCGGTCGCGCTCGGGCGCCACGACCGTGACCTCCCCCAATTGGCGCAGCGCCTCCGCGAGCAGCGTAATCCCCGGCGCGAAGTAGCCGTCGTCATTGGACACCAGGATTTTCACGCGGACGATTCTACAGGCGCCGCACCCGCCGTTCGGACCTGCGGGCGCCGATCTTGCCTGCGGGGAACGACCGGAGAATTGCCGCATGCGCTGGCTGTACATCGGGCTCGCCGTGGCGTTCGTCGCGCTGGCCGGCGCGATCGCCGGCGCCGGCTGGCTCGTCGGCACCGAGGCCGGTCTGCACTGGGCGGCGGCGCAAATCCCCGCGCTCCGCTTCGAAGGATTGCGCGGACGGCTCGCCGGCGAGATGCACGCGGACGCGCTCGCCTACGAGACCCCCGGGATGCGCATCGAGGCGGAGAAAATCCGCCTGCGCGCGCACCTCGCTGCGCTCCTCGGCGGCCGGCTCACCATTGATCCGCTGCACGCGGCTGCGGTCGCGATCGAATGGCGGGAGTCCGAAGAGAAGAACCTCGAGCTGCCGCTGCGGATCCATGTCGCCAATGCCCGCATCGACGCGCTCGAGGTGCGCCGCGGCGCGGCGGGCTACCTCGTCCGGGAGCTCGACATCGAGCACGCGCGGCTGGGACGCGAGGTTTCGGCGGCGGCCTCGCTCTACTGGCCCGACGAGCGCTTCGCGACGCGCGCCCGGCTGCGGCTCGGCGGCAGTCTCGAGCGCATCGAGGCGCACGCGCTCGCCGATGTCGCCGGGGTTGCAGTCGAAGCCCGCGCGGTCGTGGTGGCGAAGTCGCTGCAGCCGCTGCAGGGAATCGAGGCGCGCGCGGGTGCGATCGATCTCGCCCGCTTTCATGCCGCCCTGCCGCACACCGGCTTCCATGCCGCGCTGAGGGGCGAAATGAGCGCGGGCGGCGCCCTGAGCGGCATGCTCTCCCTGGAAAACACGCTGGCCGGCACGATCGACGCCGACCGGTTGCCTTTCACGCGCCTCGACGCGCGCTTCCTGACCGATTTCGCCTCGGCGCGCCTCAGCGGCATGCGCATCGCCTTGCGCGGCGGCGGGTCGGTGCAGGGCGAAGCCGAGCTCCAGCCCGGCAACGTGCGCGCGCGGCTGGTCGCCGCGGGCGTGGATCTGCGCTCGCTCCACTCGCGCCTGCGCCGCACCGCGCTGCACGGACCTCTGCAGGTCTGGGTCGACGAGGAACGCCAGTGGGCGCGCGGCAGCCTGACCCAAGAAGGGATCGGCCTGACCGCGGACGTGTTGCGCACCGGCAGCGTGATCGACATCCGCGAGCTGCGCGCGCTGGTGGAGGGCGGCGCGGTCAGCGCGACCGGCAGGGTCACCCTTGCCGGGCCGACGCCCGTCTCCCTCAAGCTGGAGGTCGCCCGCTTCAATCCCGCGGCGATCGGCGACTATCCGGCGGGCTCGCTTTCGGGCTCGGTGACGGTCGCCGGGCGGCTGAGCCCGCGGGATGTCGATCTCAAGTGGAGCTTCCGAGATAGCGAGCTCTACCGCCGCGCTTTCCTGAGCGCCGGTACGGCACGGATCGTGGGCGAGCGCGTCGCCGCGGCTGACGGCGATGTCCACCTCGGCGCGAACCGGCTGAACGTGCGCGGCGCTTACGGCCGGCCGGGCGACCAGCTCGCGCTCGCGCTCGACGCGCCGCGGCTGGAAGAGTTCACGTCGGTCGCGGGCAGCTTGCGCGCGCGCGCTACCCTGAGCGGATCGCTCGACAATCCCCGCGCCGCGCTGTCCGCGGAGGCGAGGATGCTGAAATTCGGCGCCGTGGAGCTAGCGAGCGCAAGCGCGAAGCTTTCGGGGACCCGGACGGCCCACGACATCGAGCTTGCCGCCTCGGCGCCGGAGCTTCCGCTCGAGCTCGATTCCCGGCTGAGGGGCGGCTGGAGCGGAGCGCGTGGCTGGGTCGGCGAGATCCGCACGCTGAGGAACGCGGGCGCTTATCCGCTCGAGCTCGTCGCGCCCGCGCCGCTGCGGCTTACCCACCGGGCGGTCGAGCTCGGCCGCCTGGAAGCGCGCGCCGCAGGCGGCCGCGTTCTGGTGCGCGAGGCCGCGTGGTCGCCGGCGCAGGTCGCGTCGAGCGGCGAGTTCAACCGGCTGCCGGCGCAATGGCTGATCGTCGCCGCGCAGCTCGACCAGAAGCTGGACGCGAGCCTGCGGCTCGACGGTGAATGGGAGCTCGCGCGCAAGAAACACATGGAAGGCGTGATCCGCGTGCGGCGCGCGGACGGCGACGTCGCGGTGAAGGGAGAGCGGCCGGTCGATCTCGGCCTCGAGAGCGCGGCGCTGGAAGCGCGCTTCAGCGGCGGACGCGCCGCCGGCGAGCTCGAGGCGAGCTCGCGGCTCGCGCGGCTGCGCCTGGCGGGCGAGCTCGTGCCCGCGCTCGCCTTGCAAGGCAGGATGGAGTTCGCCGAGCTCGGCGTGCTCACCCGGCCGCTCCTCCAGGAGGTGCGCCTCGACGGCCGCGCTTTCGCCGAGCTGCGCGCGACCGGCACGCTCGCCCGCCCGCTGCTGCACGGCACGCTCAACGGCGAAGCGCTGGCGCTGGAGTATCCCGCCTACGGCGTGATTCTCAAGGAGGGAAAACTGATCGCGCTGCTGGATGGCGAGCAGCTGCGTCTCGAGTCGCTCACCGCGCAGGGCCGCGAGGGCAGCCTGAGCGCGAAAGGAACCGTGCCGCTCGCCCTGGCCGGCGCGCGCCTCGCCTGGCGCGCGGACAAGCTCACGCTCCTGCACCGTCCGGACATGCGCCTCGTGGCCTCGGGCGAAGGCGAGGCGAGCTACGACGGCAAGCGCGTGACGCTCACCGGGGACCTGCGCGCCGAGCGCGGCCACTTCGAGATCGCGCGCGAGCGCCTGCCGCGGCTGGGCGAGGATGTGGTGGTGCTCGGCGACCCCGAGCTGCGGCGCGCCGAGGGCCGGCCGAAGCTGCCGCTTACGCTCGACGTTCGACTGGACCTCGGCGGGAACCTCGTCGTACAGGGATACGGCTACGACGGCAAGGTAGCCGGCCTCGTCGACCTCGCCACCACGAGCGACGGCGAGCTACGCGCCTTCGGGCGCATCCACGCCGTCAACGCCACGTTCCTCGCCTACGGCCAGCGCCTGCAAGTCGATCCCGGAGTGCTGATCTTCGACGGGCCGCTCGACAACCCCGCGCTGCAGATCACCGCCTGGCGCCGCAACCAGCCGGTGGAAGCAGGCGTGCAGCTCACCGGCACGGCGCGCGCGCCGATCGTGAACCTGGTGTCGCAGCCGCCGGTGCCGGAAGGCGAGCGGCTGTCCTGGCTGGTGCTCGGGCGCCCGCCGAGCAACGCCACGCAGGCCGACCTCGGCCTGCTGCAGGCCGCGGCGGGCGCGCTGCTCGCCGGGGGCGACTCGGTACCGCTCGACCGGCGCATCGCGCGTCGCTTCGGGCTCGACGAAGTCTCGCTGCGCGGCGGCAGCGAGGTTGCCGACCGCGTGGTCGCGTTCGGCAAGCGGCTGTCCGACCGGCTCTACATCAGCTACGAGCAGGGCCTGGGCGCGGTCGCGACCAACCTGGTGAAGCTCGACTACGCGCTCGGCCGGCGCTGGACGCTGCGCGCCGAAACCGGCAGCGCGAGCGGCGGCGGTCTCTTCTACCGCTATGCCTGGGACTGAGTCCGCAGCCAGCCGAGCGCGCGCGCCTCGTCGCGGAAGGCGCGCAGCGCCGCACCCTGGTGCGAAGCGAGCACTTCGAGGTACTGATGCGAGGCGCGCACCTCGTCGGAGTCGCCGAGCAGCGCGACGCGCACGCCCTTCACTGCGGCAAGCTGCCGGAACCGCTCGGCCGCGGTGCTCGGCTCGAGCTTGAAGATCGGCCGCGAGTTGCGCACCCAGATCAGGATCTGCCTCGCCGAGCTCTTGCGCGCCTCGCCGATCAGCGCCTGCACGAACTCGAGCGTCTCCTCGAGCGTTTTGCGGCCGAAAAGCTCCGCCCGCAGATGGTCCTGCATGAGTTCGAAGTGGAAGTGCATCCCCGTTTTCTTGCGGGGGATTCTGGCACGGGCGCCTATAGCGTCCGCTTGTGAAACTTGCGTCGCGAAATGAACTACTTCTTCAGCAGCGAGCGCAGCATCCAGGCGTTCTTCTCGTGCACCTGCATGCGCTGCGTGAGGAGATCGAGCGTCGGCTGGTCGTCGGCGCGCTCGGCGACCGGCAGTAATTCACGCGCGGTCTTGACCACGGCTTCCTGTCCCTCGATCAGGAGCCTCACCATCTGCTCCGCCTTGGGCACGCCGGCGGTTTCCTTTACGCGCGCGAGCTCGAGGTACTCGCGATAGGTGCCGGGCGCATAGTGCCCGAGCGAGCGAATGCGCTCGGCGACCAGGTCGATCGCGTTCCACGCCTCGCTGTACTGATCCATGAACATCTGGTGCAGCGTCTGGAACATCGGGCCTTCCACGTTCCAGTGGAAGTTGTGCGTCTTCAGGTAGACGACGTAGGTATCGGCGAGCAGGCGCGACAGGCCCTTGGCGATCGCGGCTCGGTCTTTCGCGGAGATTCCGGTGTCCATGGCGGAATCGTAGGGTCGCGGCGCGCGGTCCGGCCAATGGTATTTGCCGATGCCGCGCTTTGAGTAAAGCTATGGGGAAACTGGTCTCCGTGGCGAGATTTGAACTCGCGACCCCTACCACCCCAAGGTAGTGCGCTACCAGGCTGCGCTACACGGAGAGATGCGCGATTTTACCCTTGCAGCTGGTCGAGGACGGCGCGCAGCTCGCGCTTGATCGCGGCCACGTCCACGCCTGGACCGTGCGGGATGCGCCCCTCCGAAAGCGGCGCGCGCGGCGCAGACGGCTCGGGCTTGTCTTCGGCCTCGGTGCGGGAATTGTCCAGCCGCGCGTTGTCCAGGCGATTGCGCGCGCCGCTGATGGTGAAGCCTTCCTCGTACAGCAGTTGGCGGATGCGGCGGATGAGCAGCACTTCGTGGTGCTGGTAGTAGCGCCGGTTGCCGCGGCGCTTGACCGGCTTCAGCTGCGTGAATTCCTGCTCCCAGTAGCGCAGCACGTGCGGCTTCACCCCGCAAAGCTCGCTCACCTCACCGATGGTGAAGTAGCGCTTCGCCGGGATCGGCGGCAGCTCAGCTTTCCTGCGGCTTTGCTCCATGGCGCGCCTTTTCGACCATCGCCTTCAGCTTCTGTGAGGCATGAAAGGTGACGACCCGGCGGGCGCTGATTGGTATTTCCTCGCCGGTCTTGGGATTGCGCCCAGGGCGTTGCGGCTTGTCGCGCAGCTGGAAATTGCCGAAGCCGGAGAGCTTGACGCTCTCGCCGCGCTCCAGCGCGCCGCGGATTTCCTCAAAAAACGCCTCGACCATGTCTTTGGCCTCGCGCTTGTTCAGCCCGACCTTCTCGAACAAGAGGTCGGCCAGCTCGGCCTTCGTCAAAGTCATTCCCGGGCTCCCCCTGATTCCCTTTTATGTCCGGAGACTTGCGGCAAATTTGCGGCCCAGCAGGGCGACCAGCGCGTCGCGGGCAGCGTCTGCCTCCGCATCCGTAAGGGTCCGTTCAGTATGTTGCATAACTACCCGGAAAGCAAGGCTTTTCCGGTCTGCGGGGACGCCGGGCCCGCGGAACAGGCTCAAAAGCGTTATCAGGCGCACGATGGGGGGTTTTTCGGCCTGAATAGCGTCAAAAATCGCCTGGACCGGGGTCTCCAGGGGGAAAAGCATCGAGATGTCCCGGACTACCGTCGGCTGGTCGGAAGGCACCGCGGGGTGGGGGAGCGGCACCGTCTGGAGCGGCCCGGCATCGAGCTCGAAGAGGACCGGCGCCTGGGGCAGCTCGTACTTCTGCTGCCACTTGGGGTGCAACTCGCCGATCCAGCCCACCGGGGCGCCGCCCAGGCTGACCCGGGCGCTGCGCCCGGGGTGGAAGGCCGGGTGCTCCGCCGGCTCGAAGCGCGGCGCGAGCGGCGCCATCAGGCCTTCCAGGTCCGCCTTCACGTCGAAGAAGTCGACCATGCGCGGCGCCGTGTCCCACTGCCCGGCCAACGCAGGACCGAACGCCGCGGCGCCGATGCGAATCGGCTGGCGCAGGCCACCGACCGAGAGCGGGCCGTCCTTGGCCTGCGGGTCGCGCAGGAACACGCGCCCGACTTCGAACACGCGAATGCGCGGGACCTTGCGGAAATGGTTTTTCCTCACGACCTCCACCAGTGGAGCGATCAGGCTGGTGCGCATCACGGACTGCTGGCTGGCGATCGGGTTGAGGAGCCGGACCGGGTTCGCCTCGCCGGCGAAGTCGCGCTCCCAGCCCGGCTCGACGAAGCTGAAGTTGATCACCTCGTGGTAGTCGGCGGCGGCAAGCCGCTCGCGCAGCACGTGCAAGGATCTTTTCTGTTCAGGAACCACCAGCATCGTGGCGGCCACCTTCGGCGGGTGCGCGCCGATGCGCTCGAAGCCGTACAGGCGCGCCACTTCCTCGATCAGGTCTTCCTCGATAGCGATGTCGAAGCGATAGGACGGGGGGGTTACCGTGAAGGAACTACCCTTGACCGAGTGCTTGAAGCCAAGCCGCTCGAATGCTGCGCCCATCTCTTTCGACGGCACCGGAACGCCAATCACCTTCTGCGCACGCGCAACGCGCATCGCGACCGGCTTGCGCTTCGGCAGTCGCGCCACGGTGTCGACGGTAGGGCCGGGCTCGCCGCCGCAGATGTCGAGAATCAGGCGCGTGGCGCGCTCGATGCCGTCGACGTTGTTGTTGAAGTCGACGCCGCGCTCGAAGCGGTGCGAGGCGTCGCTCGTGAAGTTGTAGCGCCGCGCGCGGCCCTGGATCGCGTCGGGCCAGAAGAACGCCGACTCGAGGAACACGTTCTTCGTGCGCTCGTCGGCCTTCGTGGTCTCGCCGCCCATGATGCCGCCCAGGCCGATCACCCCCGAATCATCGGTGATGCACAGCACCGACTCGTCGACCTCGACTTCCTGCTCGTTCAGCAGCAGCACTTTCTCGCCCTTGCGTCCCCAGCGCACCACGATCGGCCCGCCCAGCTTGTCGAGGTCGTACACGTGCAGCGGCCGCCCAAGCTCCAGCATGACGTAGTTGGTGACATCGACCAGCGCCGAGATCGAGCGCTGGCCCGAGCGCTCCAACCGCTCGCGCATCCACGCCGGCGTTGCCGCCTTCGCGTTCACGCCGCGGATCACCCGGCCGGCGAAGCGCCCGCAGGCGTCCGGGGTCGGCAGCTTCACCGGATGTTTGTCGGCAATCTTCTTCGGCACCGGCTTGATCGCGATCGGTGTGAGCTTGCTCCTCGTGACTGCAGAAACCTCACGCGCGACTCCGAGAACCGAAAGGCAGTCGGCACGGTTCGGCGTGAGCTTGAGGGTGAGGATATGGTCATCAAGGCCGAGCGCCCCACGAGCGTCGGTTCCGCTCTTGCCTTCGATCTCGAGCAGGCCCGAATGGTCGTCCGAGAGCCCGAGGTCGCGCGCCGAGCAAAGCATGCCGTGGCTTTGCACGCCGCGGATTTCCTTCACGGCGGTTTTCATCAGCGGCGCTTTCATGCCGGCGCGCACGTTCGGCGCGCCGCACACGACCCGGAAGATCTCCTTGCCGGCCTTCACTGTGCACACGGTCAGCTTGTCGGCGTTCGGATGCTTTTCCACCGCCGCGATCTCGCCGACCACCACGTTGCCGAGGCTCGGAGCAAGCGGCTCATAGCCTTCCACCTCGATGCCGGACATGGTGAGCTTGTGCGCAAGCTCGCGACCCGAAAGTTTCGGGTTGCAGAAACTGCGCAGCCAGCTCTCGGGAACGTTCACGAAAACTGCTCGAGGAATCGCAGGTCGCCGTCGAAGAACAGGCGCAGGTCCTCGATCCCGTAGCGCAGCATGGTCAGGCGCTCGAGGCCCGAGCCGAACGCGAAGCCGATGTAGCGCTCCGGGTCAAGGCCGAAGTTGCGCACCACGCCGGGATGCACCTGCCCGGACCCGGAGATCTCCAGCCACCGGCCTTTCAGTTTCATGTCGATCTCGGCCGATGGCTCGGTGAACGGGAAGAATGAAGGACGGAAGCGCAGCTCGAGCTCATCGTTCTCGAAGAAGCGGCGCAGGAACTCGGTGTAGACGCCCTTCAGGTCGGCGAAGCTGATGTGCTCGTCGATCCATAGGCCCTCGACCTGGTGGAACATGGGCGAGTGCGTCGCGTCGGAATCGACGCGGTAGGTGCGACCCGGCGCGATCACCTTGATCGGCGGCTTGTGCATCTTCGCGTAGCGCATCTGCATCGGGCTGGTGTGCGTGCGCAGCACGAGCGGCCGGCCCTCGCCGTCCTTGAGGTCGACGTAGAACGTGTCCTGCATCGAGCGCGACGGGTGGTTCTCCGGGCTGTTCAGCGCGGTGAAGTTGAACCAGTCGTTCTCGATCTCCGGGCCGTCGGCCACGTCGAAGCCGATCGAGCGCCAGATCTCCTCGATGCGCTGCCAGGTGCGGATGACGGGGTGGATGCCGCCGCGCCCGGCGCTGCGGCCCGGCAGCGTGACGTCGAGCGCCTGCTCGGTCAGGCGCGCGCCGAGCTTCGCTTCGGCGAGCGCGGCGCGCCGCGCCTCGAGCGCCGCCTCGATCCTCTGCTTGGCGGTGTTGAACGCGACACCGGCGGCCCGGCGCTCTTCGGGTGACCCCTGCGGCCGGAAGCCAGACAGCTCCCCGCTCTTGCCGAGGTAGCGCGCCTTCGCGTTCTCGAGCGAGGCGGGGTCGGGCGCCGCCGCGAAGTCGGCGAGCGCCCGCTCGACGATTCCGCCCAGGTCCTGCATCGGCTAGTGCGCGATGCTGGCCTTGACCTGGGCGGCGATCTTGTCGAACGCCGGCTTGTCCATCACCGCGAGGTCGGCGAGCACCTTGCGGTCGATCTCGATGTTGGCGCGCTTGAGCCCCGCCATGAACACGCTGTAGCTCATGCCGAGCTCGCGCACCGCGGCATTGATGCGCGCGATCCACAGCGCGCGGAACTGACGCTTCTTCTGGCGGCGGTCGCGGTAGGCGTACTGCCCCGCCTTCATGACCGCCTGCTTCGCGATCCGGTAGACATTCTTCCGGCGGCCGCGGAAGCCTTTGGCCTGCTTGAGGACCTTCTGGTGGCGCGCGCGCGCCGTGACGCCACGCTTGACTCTTGGCATGGCGCGCTCCTTAAGACGAGTACGGCAGCATCGAACGGATCGCCGCCGTGTTGGTATGGTCCACGCCGCTGCGGCGGCGCATCTGGCGCTTCCGCTTGGTGGTTTTCTTGGTGAGGATGTGGCGCTTGTAGGCGCCGGCGCGCTTGATGGTGCCGCTACCGCGCACCTTGAAGCGCTTCGCGGCGCCCCGCTTGGATTTCATCTTGGGCATGACGGAACTGTTCCTTCTCTTTTAGCTTGACGCCGGGCGGTCCCCGCCTACGCGGGGACGCTTCAACTGCCGCGGCCATCACTTATACGAACTTAAGGCGGGTTTCTCCGCCCCCTACTAAGCTGCCTGACGCTTCGGAGGCGTGGCTGGCTTGACTGCCTGCTTCGGTTGCTGCGGCTTCGTTTCCTTTACCTTCTGCGGCGGCGCGCCCTTCTTCTTCGGCGCGAGCACCATCACCATTTGCCGGCCCTCGAGCTTCGGAAACTGCTCGACCACGCCGACCGCGTCCAGATCCTTGCGCACCCGGTCGAGCAGCCGCTCGCCGAACTCCTTGTGCGCCATCTCGCGGCCGCGAAAGCGCAACGTCACCTTCGCCTTGTCGCCCGCCTCGAGGAACTGGATCAGCTTGCCGAGCTTGATCTTGTAGTCGCCTTCGTCGGTGCCGGGGCGGAACTTGATTTCCTTGACCTGGATCTGCTTCTGCTTGAGCTTCGCCTCGTGAGCCTTCTTCTGCTCGCGGTAGCGGAACTTGCCGTAGTCCATCAGCTTGCAGACCGGCGGGTTCGCGAGCGGCGCGATTTCCACCAGGTCCACGTTCTGCTCCTCGGCGAGCCGGAGCGCTTCCATTACCGGCTTGATTCCGAGCTGGTCACCGTTTTCCGCTACCAGGCGCACCTCCGGGGCGGTGATTTCCCGGTTGATGCGCTGCGATCTCTCGAGTGCGATGTGTGAAAAGCTCCTTCGTACGTTTACAAAAATTTAGCCGTGCTACCGCGCTCTCGCCTCGGCTTGGAGGCGCGCGGTGAAGGCTTCTAGGCTCATCGCCCCGAGGTCCTCGCCGCTGCGCGTGCGCACGGCCACCGTTTCAGCCTGCATCTCCTTGTCGCCGACCACCACTTGGTAGGGCAGCTTCTGCAGACTGTGCTCGCGAATCTTATAAGAAATCTTCTCGTTCCGCAAATCCAAAATCGCCCTAAATCCTTGATTCACGAGTTTATTTTTCACCGACGCGGCATAGTCCGCCTGGCGCTCGGTAATGTTCATCACGACCGCCTGAAGCGGCGCGAGCCACAGCGGAAACGCCCCCGCGTGGTGCTCGATCAGGATGCCGATGAAGCGCTCGAAGGATCCGACGATCGCGCGATGCAACATCACCGGCGTGTGGCGCGCATTGTCCTCGCCCACGTATTCCGCGCCGAGCAACCCCGGCATGCTGAAGTCGACCTGCATGGTGCCGCATTGCCAGACGCGGCCGATGCCGTCCTTCAGCGAATACTCGATCTTCGGGCCATAGAACGCTCCCTCGCCCGGTGAGAGGGCGTAGCTGACGCCCGATTTTTCGAGGGACTGCTTGAGCGCATGCTCGGCCTTGTCCCAGACCGCGTCGGAGCCGATGCGCTTTGCCGGCCGCGTGGCGACCTTGTAGATGATGTCGGTGAAGCCGAAGTCCCGGTACACCTTCTGCAACAGCGCGGTATAGGCCACGCATTCGGAAAGGATGTGCTCTTCGGTGCAGAAGATGTGGCCGTCGTCCTGCACGAAGCCGCGTACGCGCATCAGGCCGTGCAGCGCGCCCGAGGGCTCGTTGCGGTGGCACGAGCCGAACTCGCCGTAGCGCAGCGGCAGGTCGCGGTAGCTGCGCACGCCCTTGTTGTAGATCAGGATGTGCCCGGGGCAGTTCATCGGCTTCACCGCGTAGTCGCGGTTCTCCGATGACGTGGTGAACATGTTTTCGCGGAAGTTCGCCCAGTGGCCGGTCTTTTCCCAGAGGCTGCGGTCCAGGATCTGCGGGCCGCGCACTTCGTGGTAGCCGTTTTCGCGGTAGACGCGGCGCATGTACTGCTCGACCTGCTGCCAGATCGCCCAGCCCTTCGGGTGCCAGAACACCAGGCCGGGCGCGTGCTCCTCGATGTGGAACAGATCGAGCTGCGTGCCGAGGCGGCGGTGGTCGCGCTTCTCCGCCTCCTCGAGCATCTTGAGATACGCGTCCTGGTCTTCCTTCTTGCCCCACGCGGTGCCGTAGATGCGCTGGAGCATCTCGTTCTTCGAGTCGCCGCGCCAGTACGCCCCGGCGACGCGCATCAGCTTGAACGTCTTGAGCTTGCCGGTCGAAGGAACGTGCGGCCCGCGGCACAGATCGATCCAGCTGCCCTGGCCATAAAGCGAGATCGTCTCCTTCTCCGGTATGGAGGCGATGATCTCGGCCTTGTATTTCTCCCCCATGTCCGAAAAGAAGCGTACTGCCTCATCCCGGGCCATGACTTTTCTTTCTACGGGCAGATCTTTTTTCGCGATCTCCTGCATGCGCTTCTCGATCGCCGCCAGGTCCTCCGGCGTAAACGGACGCTTGTACGCGAAGTCGTAGTAGAAGCCGTTTTCGATCACCGGACCGATCGTGACCTGGGCTTCGGGAAAGAGCTCCTTCACCGCCTGCGCGAGAAGGTGCGCGGCGGAGTGGCGGATGATGTCGACGCCCTCCGGATCGCGCTCGGTGATGATCTGCAGCTGCGAATCGTGGTCCAGCCGGTGGGCGAGGTCGACGAGCTTGCCGTCCACCTTGCCGGCGAGCGCGGCGCGCGCGAGCCCCGCGCCGATGGCGGCCGCGACTTCGGCGACGGTGACGGGTCCGGGAAACGACTTCGACGAGCCGTCGGGGAGACGGATATGGATCACTGCGTGGGCATTGCGAGCGAGAGTGCATACTATCACGATGAAATTGCCGCTTTCTCTCGCGATCAGTCCCTACGATCACGTTCGTGAGTTGCGCCCGCAGGGGATCGAGCTCACCGTGCTGAGCCTTCAGATCGAGGAAATCTTCTACCGCTTCACGCGCTTTCGCGAATGGCACGCCTCCGAGATGTCGTTCGGCAAGGTGGTGTCGATCCTTTCGCAGCCCGCGCCCGACATCATCGCCATCCCGGTGTTTCCGTCGCGCGTCTTCCGCCATTCCGCGATCTACACGAAACTCAGGGCGCCCAAGGACCTGGAAGGCAAGCGCGTCGGCATCCCCGAATGGGCGCAGACCGCCGGCATCTACGTGCGCGGGCTGCTGCAGCACGAATACGGCGTCGACCTGCGGCGCATCGAATGGATCCAGGCGGGCGTGCGCGAAGCCGGCCGCGAGGAAAAGGTCGATCTCAAGCTGCCCGCGGGCATCCGCGTCACGCCCCAGCCCGGCAAGACGCTCGCCGGCATGCTGAAAAGCGGCGAGCTCGACGCCGCGATCTCGGCGCGTGATCCGGGAGGCGCGCGCATGTTTTCCGACTACACGGGGCTCGAGCTCGAGTATTTCAGGAAGACGCGGGTCTTCCCGATCATGCACGTGGTCGTGCTGCGGCGTGACGCGTACGAGCGCGACCGCTGGATCGCCATGAACCTCTTCAAGGCGTTCGAGGAGTCGAAGCGCGCGAGCCTTCAGCGGCTCACCGAGATCGGCATCTCGCACATCCCGATGCCGTGGCTGCCCGAGCACGCGCGGCGCTGGCAGGATGTCGCGGGCGAGGATTTCTGGCCCTACGGCATCAACGCAAACCGCCCGACGCTGGAGGCGTTCCTGCAATACGCCCACGAGCAGGGCGTCGCGACGCGCCGGTTGAAGGTGGAAGAGCTCTTCGCGCCCGAAACCCTCGAGCGCGCCAAGATCTAGTCCAGCTTTATTCCGATTTCTTTCACGACCTTCGCGTACTTCTCGTAGTCGCGCTTGATCAGCGCCGAGAACTCGTCCGGCGTGGTGAGATAGGGATCGAGCCCGCCCGCAGCGTTCATCTTCTGCTTGATGTCGGGATTGTCGAGCACGCGCCTAAGCTCGGTTCTTAGGCGGGAAAGGGTCGCTTCCGGAATCCCCGCGGGGCCGAACAGGCCCAGCCAGATGGAGTTCTCGAAGCCGGGGTAGAACTCGCCGATCGTCGGCAGTTCCGGATACTGCTGCGAGCGCTGCGCACCCGACACCGCGAGCGGGCGCAGCCGTCCGGCCTTGATCTGCGGCGCGTTCGAGCTACCCGACCATACGGCGACGGTGTCGCCCGCGACGGTGGCCGCAGCGGCGGGCGCGCCTCCCTTGAAGGGGACGTGCAGCAAGTTGATGCCGGCGCGTTGCTTCAGCATCTCCATAGTGAGGTGGTGCTGGCTGCCATTGCCGCCCGAGGCGTAGGGCAGCGGCGGGTTGGCCTTGCGCGCGTACTCGATGAACTCGGGGAAGGTGCGCACCGGGAGCGACGGGTTGACCGTAAGGACGAACTGGTTGGCCGCGACCGTCGCGACCGGCGTGAGGTCGCGCAGCGTATCGATCGGCATCTTGTAGAGATGCGGGTTGATGGTGATCTGGCTGTCGGCGAGCAGCCCGAGCGTGTGCCCGTCGGGTTGCGCGCGAGCGACGAACTCGTTCGCGATGTTGCCATTCGCGCCGGTCTTGTTTTCCACCACGACCGGCTGGCCGACGTTGTCCGAGAGCCTCTGCCCGATGAGACGCGCCGCGATATCGGGCGCGCCGCCGGGCGGGATGGGCACCACGATCGTAATCGGGCGCGACGGGAATTGCGCGTAAGCGGTGCCGGCGCAGGCGATGCACAGGAGGAAAGCAAGTCGGATTTTCATGCCAACCCCGCAGCAAAGCTCTCAGTCTGCCACGATGCGGTGCTCGCGCACGACCGCGCCGATGCGCGCGGCCTCGCGGCGCTCGGCGAAGAGCGATTGAAAGAGCTCGCGCATCATGCCAGGAGGTTGACCAGCTCCAGGGTCCAAGCCTCCACGAATTCGCCCGGATAGCCGGCCTGGCGCAGCGCCCAGCGGAACTGGTTGCCGAGCCGCGCTTTCTTGTATACGTTGAGCTTGTGCGTGCGGGCGAACTTCGCGGCGCGCGCGAAGATCGCTTCGTGCGTGTTGCGCAGCCTGAGGGCATCGCTGCGCTCGCGGGACTCCAGGCGGGAAGGCGGCACGCGCTGCACCAGGTCCGCGGTGATCGCCGCGGCAAGCGCGTCGACCTCGCTGGTATCGAACCACTGCAGGAACTTCATGAGGTGGTGGTAGGCGCGATTGGACTCGAACCAACGACCCCTACCATGTCAAGGTAGTGCTCTAACCAGCTGAGCTACGCGCCTAGCAGTCATAATTTTACCGTAGAGTTTTTGCCATGGATCTCATCATCTGGCGGCATGCCGAGGCCGAAGACGGTGTGCCCGATCTCGAACGGAAGCTGACTGCCAAGGGGCGCAAGCAGGCCGAGCGCGTGGCGCAGTGGCTTCTGCAGCGCCTGCCCTCGCGCTTCGCGGTGATCGCGAGCCCCGCGGCGCGTGCGCAGCAGACCGCGGAAGCGCTCGGCGTGCCGATCAAGACCGACCGCACGCTCGCGCCGGGCGCAACGCCGGCGGCGATCATCAAAGCTTGCGGCTGGCCGGACGCCAAGAGCACCGCGGTGGTGGTGGGCCACCAGCCGGACCTGGGCAGGCTCGTGGCCCACCTGGTCGCCGGGCAGGGCATGAGCACTTCGATCCGCAAAGGCGCGCTGTGGTGGATCAGCAACCGCGTGCGCGAAGAGAAAGACCAAGTCGTGGTCCGCGCGGTGGTGTCACCGGACCTGCTTTAGCACCGATACCTTCTTGTCGGACAGGCCGCTGACCTCGAGCTTCATGCCGACCGCCTTCCAGCGGCCGGCCTCCGCCTCGAGCGCATCGGCGGAAAGCGGATTGTCGTCAAGCCAGGACTGAGGCAGGTCGATGGCGAAGCCGCCGGCATCGGCGGCCACCCGCAGGAAGGGAAGCTTCGCGTCGGTGCGGCTGCGCAGGATGAGCGACGCGAGCCGCAGCGCGAACACCAGACGCCACTCCGCCAGCGGGTCGGCGCCCTCGGGCACCGCGTCCTGCACCTTGGCGAGCTTGCCGCGGTGCGCGAGCACGATGCGCGCGAGCCGCGCCTGCTCCATGCGCGAAAAGCCCGGCATGTCGGCGTTGGAGAGCACGTAGGCCGAATGCTTGTGGTAGGCCGCGTGCGCGATCGACAGGCCCACCTCGGAGAGCCGTGCCGCCCACTCGAGCATCACGCGGTCCGGGTCTTCCTCGCGGTCGCCGCCGGGCATCAGCGCGTCGTAGACCGTGAGCGCGAGGGCACGGACGCGGTCTGCCTGGGCAACGTCGACGTGATAGCGGCGCATGAACTGCGCCACCGTCGCCTCGCGCATGTCGCGGTGCTGCACGCGGCCAAGGAGATCGTAGAGCACCCCGTGGCGCAGCGCGCCCTCGGAGACCTTCATCGACTCCAGGCCGAGCGCGTCGAACACGGCGATCAGGATCGCGAGCCCGCCGGGAAGGATCGGGGCACGGTTGGAACGCAAGCCCGCGATGCGGTCCGGATCGGCCTCTTCGGTCTTCAAGAGGAGGGTTCTCAAGCGATCCAGACCCTCGCGCGTGATGCCTTCGGCCGCAAACTCGTTCTCGCGCAGGATGTTCTCGATCGAGCGCGCGGTGCCGGAGGAGCCGACCGCCTCGTCCCAGCCGGTCTCGCGGTATTCCTTGACCAGCGCGGCAAGCTCCTGGCGTGCCGCGAGCTCCGCGGCCTTCATGCGCGACTTCTCGATCTTGCCGTCGGCAAAGTACCTCAGGCTGTAGCTCACGCAGCCCATGTAGAGCGACTCGGTGAGCTGCGGGTCGAACCCCGTGCCGATGATGAACTCGGTCGAGCCGCCGCCGATGTCCACGACCAGGCGTTTCCCGCTGGAGGCCGGCATGGCGTGCGCGACGCCGAGATAGATCAGCCGGGCTTCCTCGCGCCCGGAGATCACCTCGATCGGGAAGCCGAGCGTGGCGCGCGCCTCGCGCAGGAACTGCGGCGAGTTCTTCGCCACACGCAGCGTGTTGGTGCCGACCGCGCGCACCGCGGCGCGCGGAAAGCCGCGCAGGCGCTCGCCGAACTTGGCGAGCGCCTCGAGCGCCGCAGCCTGCGTCGCGCGATCGATGCGCTTTTCCGCCGTAAGACCGCCGCCGATGCGCACCACCTCGCGCACCGCGTCGAGCGGGTAGATCTGGCCGTCGACCACGCGTCCGATCTCCAGGTGGAAGCTGTTGGAGCCGAGGTCGACCGCGGCGAGCGTGTCGTGGCGCGGCATGCGGACCTAAACTAGCAGAATCGAAGCCGCTACGCTCGCAGCAGCTCTTCGATCTCCTCGGCACTCGCGTGGCGCACGTCCTTGCCCATCGCCGCGTACACGACGTGCTCGCCAAGGTTCTTCGCATGGTCGCCGATGCGCTCGAGCGACTTCGCGACGAACAGGATGTCCAGGCAAGCCGAGATGCTGCGCGGATCCTCGACCATAAAGCCGGCGAGCCGCGCGAGCACCGCGCGGAAGCGCTGGTTCACCTCCAGGTCGCGGCGCACCAGCTCCGCCGCCGCGCGCGGATCGAGATCCTCCATCGCGCGCGTCGCCTGACGCAGCATGACGAGCACCAGGTCGGCCATCGGCTTGAGCTCCACCACGCGCGGCAGGATCGGGCGCGCGCCAGAGAAAATGCTGCGCGCGTAGAGCGCGATCTTCTTCGCCTCGTCGCCCACGCGCTCGAGGTCGGTGGTGGCGCCGAGCAGCGACATGACCAGGCGCAGGTCGCGCGCCGCAGGATGCCGGCGCGCGATGATCTGGCCGCCGACCTCGTCGATCGCGCGCTCGAGCGCGTTCACCTCGGTTTCGTGGCGCAGGATCTGGGCGATGAGCGCGGGCGAGCCCGTCTGCAGGCAGTCGATCGCATCGGCGAGCTGGCGCTCCACGCGGGCCGCCATCCGGCCGGCGAGCTCGCGCGCGCGGCCGATGGCGAGGTCGAAATCCTTCGAGGTGTGGTCTGTCGTCATTCGAGCGACAGTACCGCCGATCGATGTCCGCAATATTTCCGCGCTCGATCAGGGGATTGGCGACGGTCATGAAACGGTCATCAAAAATCGACGGGCGGGCGTGCAGAATTTCGGCTCACGGGAGCGGGCCAGATGGAATCCGAAGGACTAGGCAAGGCGGCGGAGCGCGTCATTTCTCCCGCAGGGACCGACATTACAATGTCGTTTCCCGCCGTAGAGCAGCCGATGAACCGCAGAGTCCCGCTCCCCGCGCAGTTCCTCAACCGAGAGCTCGGCTTTCTCTCGTTCAACCGCCGCGTGCTCGCGCAGGCGGCCGACGAGACGGTGCCGCTGCTCGAGCGGCTGCGCTTCATCACCATCGTGTCGTCCAACCTCGACGAATTCTTCGAGATCCGGGTTGCCGGCCTCAAGGAGCAGATCAAGCTCGGCCTGCCCGAGCCCGGCCCCGACGGCACCGCGCCGACCGAGGTGTTCGAGGCGGTGAGCCGCGAAGCGCACACGCTCGTCGCCGAGCAGTACGAGCTGCTCAACAAGACCGTGCTGCCGGCACTCGCCGCGCAGGGCATCCGCTTTCCAAAGCGCGAGGAATGGAACGCGGCGCAGCGCCAGTGGATCCGCGACTACTTCTTCCGCGAGCTGCTGCCGGTGCTGACGCCGATCGGCCTCGACCCGGCGCACCCGTTCCCGCGCGTATTCAACAAGAGCCTCAACTTCGCGGTCGAGCTCGACGGGCGCGACGCGTTCGGCCGCAATTCGGGCGCCGCCATCGTGCAGGCGCCACGGGCGCTGCCGCGCCTTATCCGCCTGCCGCCCGCGATCGCGGGCGACGCCGAGTATTCGTTCGTGTTCCTGTCGTCGATCCTGCACGCGCACATGGACGAGCTCTTCGCCGGCATGAAGGTGCAGGGCTGCTACCAGTTCCGCGTGACGCGCAACTCGGATCTCTTCGTCGAAGAGGAGGAGATCAAGAACCTGCACACCGCGCTGCAGGGCGAACTCTTCCACCGCCATTTCGGCGACGCGGTGCGCCTGGAAGTGGCCGACAACTGCTCGCAGCGCATGGTGGAATTCCTGCTGCAGCAGTTCGGCCTGCGCGAAGCCGACCTCTACCGCGTGGAGGGGCCGGTGAACCTCTATCGCATGCGCGAAGTGCCCGACCAGGTGTCGCGTCCGGAGCTGAAGTATCCGCCGTTCCAGCCCGGCCTGCCGCCGGCGCTCGACGGCGGCGACATGTTCGAGGTGCTGAAGAAGCAGGACATCCTTCTGCACCATCCTTTCCAGTCATTCCTGCCGGTGATCGACTTCATCCGTACCACCGCCAACGACCCGCAGGTGATCGCGATCAAGCAGACGGTGTACCGCACCGGGACCGACTCGGAGCTGATGGAGGTCCTGGTCGAGGCCGCGCGCAAGGGCAAGGAAGTCACCGTGGTGGTGGAGCTGATGGCGCGCTTCGACGAGGAGGCCAACCTCAACTGGGCGGCGCGCCTCGAGGAAGTCGGCGCGCACGTGATCTACGGCGTGGTCGGCCACAAGACGCATGCCAAGATGGCGCTGGTCGTGCGCCGCGAGGAAGGCGAAGGAGGAAAAACGCTTCGGCGCTACGCGCACTTGGCGACCGGCAACTATCACTCGCGTACCGCCAGGCTCTATACCGATTTCGGCCTGCTCACGGCGAACGAGGAGATGTGCGCCGACGTGAACGAGGTGTTCAAGCAGCTCACCGGCCTCGGCCGCGCCGGCCGCATGAAGCACGTGTGGCAGTCCCCCTTCACGCTGCACAAACGCGTCGTGGCTGCGATCCGCAACGAAGCCGCGCATGCCGCCGAGGGCAAGCCGGCGCGCATCATCGCGAAGATGAACGCGCTGCTCGAGCCGCAGATCATCGAGGAGCTTTACGCCGCGTCGGCCGCCGGAGTGAAGATCGATCTCATCGTGCGCGGCGTGTGCGCGCTCAAGCCCGGGATCGAGGGGCTGTCGGAGAACATCCGGGTGCGCTCGGTCGTCGGTCGCTTCCTCGAGCACACGCGCATCTTCTACTTCCTCGACGGCGGCGCCGAGAACGTGTATCTCGCGAGCGCTGACTGGATGGACCGCAACTTCTTCCGCCGCATCGAGCTGTGCTTCCCGGTGCTCGATCCGGCGCTCAAGCGCCGCGTGATCCGGGAGGGCCTGCAGGCCTATCTGGACGACAACTGCCAGGCCTGGGTGATGAACGCCGACGGCGGTTATGAGAGACTCAAGCCGCGCCGCGGCCGGCGGCGCTTGGCACAGGAAGAACTGCTATTCACGCTCGGGATCCCCACCTAGAAGAAAGTCCCCACAAGGGGAAAACCGGCCTGCGCCGGGTCCTGAACGCTACCCACTACTCGCTCTCCGGCCTCGCCGCCGCCGCCCGGCACGAAGACGCGTTTCGCCAGGAGCTCATCCTCGTCGCGCTGCTGACCCCGGTCGCGCTCTGGCTCGGCGATACCGGGGTCGAACGTGCGCTCATGATCGGCGCCCTGCTCCTCGTGCTGATCGTCGAGCTCCTCAATTCGGCCGTGGAAGCCACCGTCGACCGCATTTCCTTCGAGAACCATCGCCTGGCGAAGCGCGCCAAGGACATCGGCAGTGCCGCGGTCATGCTGTCATTGGTCAATGCCGGCGTCATCTGGCTGTTAATAATCCTTTCATAAAACGGTAGCGATCCCGTCACCTGGCGCGCGTAGGGTCCGCGCGCAATGTGGATCGCCATGGTCACCGAGACCTATCCACCTGAAGTGAACGGGGTTGCGCGCACCATCGGCCTGATGGCCGAGGGGCTGCAGCGCCGCGGCCACTCGATCCAGCTCGTGCGGCCGCGCCAGAACGGTCATGATTTTCCGGCGCACGTCTGCGGCTTCGAGACCATCCTGCGGCCCGGGATTCCGATCCCGCGCTACACGCAACTCAAGATGGGGATGCCTTCGCGGCGCGCGCTCGAGCGGCTCTGGAACGATGAACGCCCCGACATCGTGCACATCGCGACCGAAGGCCCGCTCGGCTGGTCGGCGCTCGCCGCCGCGCACCGCCTCTCGATCCCGGTGGCGACCGACTTCCATACCAACTTCCATACCTACATGCGCGACTACGGCATGGCCTGGCTGGCGCGCCCGGTCGCGGCGTACTTGCGCAGCTTCCATAACCGGGCGGCGTGCACCATGGTGCCGACGCGCGAGATCGCCGAGGCGCTCGCGTCCCAGCGCTTCGAGCGCCTGCGCGTGGTGGCGCGCGGCGTCGACACGGCGGTGTTTTCGCCCGAGCGCCGCTCGACCGAGCTGCGCGCAAGCTGGGGGGCGCGCGAGGAGGATCTCGTGGCGCTGTGCGTGAGCCGCTTCGCGCACGAGAAAAACTTCGCGCTGGTGATCCGCGCCTACGAGGCGATGCGCTGCATCCGCCCCGCCACGCGGCTGGTGCTGGTCGGCGACGGTCCGCTGGCGGACGAGTTGAGGAGAAGCAACATCGGCTACGTGATCGCCGGCCGCAAGGTGAACGGCGAGCTCTCGCGGCACTACGCCTCCGCGGACGTGTTTCTCTTCCCGAGCATGACCGAGACCTGGGGAAACGTGACGCTCGAAGCCATGGCGAGCGGCCTCGGCATCGTGGCCTACGACTACGCCGCGGCGCGCGAGGTACTGAGCCACGAGCGCAATGCCCTGCTCGCGCCGTTCGGCGACGAGCGCGCGTTCATCGCCCGGGCTGAGCGCCTGGCACACGACCCGGCGCTCGCGCGCAGTCTGGGAAAGGAAGCCCGCGCCGCGGCCCAGAACCTGACCTGGGAGCGCATCGTGCAGGACTTCGAGGCAGTACTCGAGGATGTCGCGGCTTGATGCGGCCCTGGCGCGCATCCAGCGTTGGGACGAGGATGTTTGTGTACGCGTCAACCGCAGCGCCCGCCAGCGCCCGGTCGTGCTCGCGTTCCAGGGCATCAGCTGGCTCGGCAACGGCATCTTCTGGTATGCGCTCATGCTCGCGCTGCTGCTCGCGGACCCACGCGGCGCCGCGCTGCCGGTGCTGCACATGGCGTTCGTCGGCGCGGTCTGCACCTGCTGCTACAAGATGCTCAAGCGCAGCACCGTGCGCAACCGTCCCTACCAGGTGAACCCGCTGGTGCTGGCGCGCGCAGGCGTGCTGGATCGCTTCAGCTTTCCTTCCGGCCACACGCTGCACGCGATCGCGTTCAGCATCGTTGCCTGCGCCCACTACCCCGGGCTATGGATTGCGCTCTGGAGCTTTGCGCTGCTTACCGCAATCTCGCGCGTAGCGCTCGGCCTGCACTACCCCAGCGACGTCCTCGCGGCTGGCGCGCTCGGCGGCCTGATCGCCGGCGGCTCGTTCCTCATCGGCTGATCCGCCTCGGGCTGGAGGCGCGGCTCGGCGCCCGCCAGCACCGCGTCGATCTGTCGCAGGAGGGTCTTCACGTCGCGAAGATAGGCGTCAAAGCCGCTCGATCCGACCATGCGCCGGCATACCCGAGGCACGCGCGATGCGCGCAGCGTGCCTTCGGCGCGAGCCAGAAACAGGATCGCCTGGCCGGCCGTGGCCCCGCTGCAGCGGAACGTACGGGTGGCGGCTTCGACCAGCGTGGGTTTCTCGGCGACGAGCAGCTGCGCCGGCATCTCCCTCAGCTCACCCTGGACGTGCTCGTCCATGGCCCATTCGCACAGCGCGTGCGTAAGGTGAGGAACGTCGGCGATGCGCCGTTCGTGCTCGGGCACGAAGCGGTTGTGGGCGACGATGTCGGCGAGGAGATGGCTCGCATAGCCCAGCGCGACCGCGCGCTCCTCGTCCCAGCACGCGGTGCACAGCCGACGCAACGTGGACCACTGGTGCGCGCGGCGGAAGGACGCAAGGCCGAGCATGCGGCCGGCGAGCGCGAGGTCGGGCAAGCAGGCGCCCGCGAGCACCAGACGCGGGAAGCGCAGCGCGGCGGCGCGGATGCGCGGATCGGCGAGCGGTACGGCGGCGAGCGCCCACTGGGCGAGGAACACGTGCGTCTGCAGGCCCCAGGCGAGCGCGTCAGGGGCAAAAAGCAGCGCGTACAAGAAAATACCGGCCCTCACGGGCCGGCATCATTGCCCTCTGGCGTGACCGCTTTATTAAGATCGGGCTCTGGAGTCGGCGCTGAGCGCGCCCGGGCCGAACGCCGCCAGGTAGAGCAGGCCGCCGATGATCGCCACGTTCTTGAGGAAGTGGTTCATCTGGTTCGCGTACTGCGCGGCGTCGAACTCCCAGAAGCGGTGCGCCATCGCGGTGGCGATCGCGGTGAACAGGATCAGCAGCCAAGCCGCGCGGCGCGCGTTCCAGCCGGTGATGAGCAGCACCGCGCCGCCGATCTCGATCACGATCGCGACCCAGACCATCACCTCGGGCATGGGGAAGCCGAGCTTGGCGAAGTAGCCGGCGGACCCGGCCACGGCCATCAGCTTGCGGATGCCCGCGATCAGGAAAATGAGCGCGAGCAGGATGCGTCCGAGCAGCAGCATTTGCGATTGGGCAGCAGGATTCATAGGTCCTCCCTTTCTTGTGCGGGCTTTGTACCACGAGTCGCCGAGTCTCGCTCGCAGGCCCCGGCGCTGCGCTGCATCACGCCCTTGCAACCCGGATCACGCCTTTCAGCCCGCGCACCAGCACCAGCGCGCGCTTGAGCTGAGCCGCGTCGGCCACATTGAAGGTGAAGCGCATGAACGCGAGATCGTCGCGGCTCTGCGTGCGCACGGCGGTCACGTTGATCCTTTCGCGCGCGAGCGCGTCGCCGATGTCGCGCAGGAGGCCACGCCGGTCGGTCGCCGTCACCGTCATGTCGACGGGGTATTCCCCGCTTTTCTCGTCGCCTGGGCTCTTGCCCCACGCGGTGTCCATCGCGCGCTCCGGCTGGCGCTCGACCAGTCGCTTCAGGCTCTCGCAGCCCTCGCGGTGGATCGAAACGCCCTTGCCGCGCGTGACGAAGCCGCGGATCGGGTCCGGCGGCACGGGCTTGCAGCAGCGCGCGAGCTGGGTCGCGAGGCCTCCCATGCCAACGACCAGCATCGACGCCCTGGCAGCCGGCGTCTTTCTCGGTCTCTTGAGCTCCGGCTCGGGTGCGGCGACCTCGGTTCCCTTCAAGGCCACCTGCAGCTGGCGCAGGTTGACCTCATCGCGCGCTACGGCCGCGAACATTTCGTCGGGCTTGGCGAAGCCGAGCTTCGCCGCCAGCCCGTCTAAGGAGAAATGAGGGCTCGCTCGCACCGCGCCCTCGCGCCGCAGCTCCTTCTCCACCACCGCGCGGCCCGCCGCGATCGTGTCGGCGAGCGCCTTGGCGTTGAACCACTGCCGGATCTTGTGCCGCGAGCGCGCGCTCTTGACGAAACCGCGCTCGGCATTGAGCCAGTCGCGCGAGGGGCCACCGCTCTTGGCGGCGACGATCTCGACGCGCTGGCCGCTCGCGAGCGGCGTGTCGAGCTTGACGATATGCCCGTCCACGCGCGCCCCGCGGCAGCGGTGGCCGAGGTCGCTGTGCAGCGCGTACGCGAAGTCGATCGGCGTCGCGCCGACCGGCAGGTCGATCACCTTTCCTTGCGGCGTAAGCACGTAGATGACGTCGTCGACTTGCGGCCGCTTTACCGGGACCTCGTCGCGCCACGCGAGCAGCTGCCGCAGCCAGGCCACTTTTTGCTCGAACTGCTTGGAGGCTTTGGCTTTTTCTTTGTACTGCCAGTGCGCGGCAACACCGTACTCCGCGTGCCGGTGCATCTCCTCGGTGCGGATCTGAACCTCCAGCGTCTTGCCCCCCGGGCCGAGCACCGCGGTGTGCAGCGACTGGTACAAGTTGCCCTTGGGGCGCGAGATGTAGTCGTCGAACTCCTTTGGAATCGGCTGCCAAAGGTTGTGCACCACGCCGAGGGCGGCGTAGCAGTCCTTCACCTCGGGCACGATCACGCGCAGCGCGCGCACGTCGTAGACCTCGGAGAAGTCGAGCTGCTTGGCGCGCATCTTGTTCCAGATCGAATAGATGTGCTTCGGCCGTCCGGTGATCTCGGCCCTGATCTCCAGCGCGCCCAGCTCGCGGCGCAGCGTGTCCATGGTATTGGCGATGTAGCGCTCGCGCTCGAGGCGCCGCTCGTCCAGCATTTTCGCGATGCGCTTGTAGAGCTCGGGCTCGAGATAGCGGAACGACAGGTCCTCGAGCTCCCACTTGAGCTGCCAGACCCCCAGCCGGTTGGCGAGCGGCGCGTAGATGTCCAGCGTTTCCCGCGCGTACGAAACCCGCTCCGGAGAAGGATTTTTCGAAAAAAAGCGAAGAGTCTGAGTGCGGCTGGCGAGGCGGATCAGCACCACGCGCACGTCCTCGACCATGCCGAGCACCATCTTGCGCAGCACCTCGCTCTGCTCGGTCGGAGTGCCGCGCGTGGCGACGCGCAGCTGATAGAGCTTCTCGACGCCGCTGGCGAGCGCCGCGACCTCGTCGCCGAACGCCTGCGCGAGCTTCTCCGTGCCGTCGAGGTACTTCGGCCCCGCGAACAGCACCCCCGCGGCGCGGCCCGGCGCGTCGAGCCCGATCGCGGCGAGGCTCGCGGCGAGGCCGAGCGCGTGGCTCCAGCAGGGCTCGCCGGTCGACAGCACCTGCCCCGCATAGAGCGGCTCGGCGAATTCCAGCGCGCGGCCGATGAGCGCGCGCTCCGGCGCCGCCAATCCTTCGGCCAGCGCGCCGAGGGCGGCGGCGCCCGACTGCGGGTGAAGTTGGACTACGGAAACCATGCGGGTATTTTACGGGCATGGGCTGGCTCACCGACTGGCGCCGCCGACGCGTGCTGGACAAGCACCGGATCGACGATGCGCTCTGGCAGGAGGCGACCGCGGGTCTCGCGTTCATCCCTAAGAGCGAGAAGCTGCGCGAACTGGCGCTGCTCTTTCTCGCCGAAAAGCAGTTCACCGGCGCGCACGGCATGACGGTCACCGACCCGATGCGCGTCTCGATCGCCGCGCAGGCCTGCCTGCCGATCCTCGAGCTCGGGCTCGACTGGTACGCGGGGTTCACCGGCATCGTGGTCTATCCGGGAGACTTCCGCGTGCAGCGCACCGAGACCGACGAGCTGGGCGTGGTGCACGAGTGGGACGACGAGCTCGCCGGCGAAGCGATGCCCGGCGGGCCGGTGGTGCTGTCGTGGGACGCGGCGGCGAACGATCCGGAGATCAACGTGGTGATCCACGAATTCGCCCACAAGCTCGACATGCTGAACGGCGCCGCCGACGGCCTGCCGCCGCTGCACGCCGGCATGGATCGCGCCGCCTGGGCGCGCGCCTTCGAGCAAGCTTACGAAGGCTTCTGCGACGCGGTCGAGCGCCGCAAGGACACCTGGCTCGATCCTTACGCCGGCGAGCACCCCTCGGAGTTCTTCGCCGTGATCAGCGAGGCGTTCTTCGAGCAGCCGGCCGAAACGCGCCGCCGCTACCCGGACGTATACGACCAGCTAAGGCTCTTCTACAAGCAGGATCCCTTATGACAACGGTTCGCAGGATGACGCAGTACGTTCCGATCACGCGCGAGGAATTCCGCAAGCGCTTCTTCGAGCGCTTCTACGATCCTGCGTTCGACGACCTGCGGGCGGAGCTCGAAAAGGTTTGCGAGCGGGCCTGGGACGGCTACATCCAATACCGCAAGTCGCCGCGCACGCAGCTCGCCGGCGCGGAGTTCTCGGACCCGGCTTTCCAGCTGCCGGCGGAATGGCTTGAAGCCCGCAAAGCCATCCGCGACGCGCAGGCCAGGCAGAAAAATCCCTCGTCGCCCTCGCGGATCCTGGTCGTCAGCGGGTCCACCCGCAGCGAACACACCTGCCCCGGCGAAGTCTCGAAGACGCGCCGCCTTGCGGTGCACGCCGCCGACGCCATCAAGGCGCAAGCGGGCTTCGAGGTCGACCTGCTCGAGCTCTCGCACCTCGCCGACGAGCCCTGGAAGGTGATCCATCCGTGCAAGGCGTGCGTCTCGACCTCGATGGCGCTTTGCCACTGGCCGTGCAGCTGTTATCCGAACCACGCCATGGGGCAGACCAACGACTGGATGGCCGAGCTCTATCCGCGCTGGGTGGCGGCGCACGGCGTGCTCGTCATCTGCCCGGTGCACTGGTACCAGGCGCCGGCGAGCCTCAAGCTGATGATGGACCGCCTGGTCTGCGCGGACGGCGGCAATCCGGATCCGACCACGACCCGCGGCAAAGACCCGGCGGCGGCCAAGGCACTCGAGCTCGCGGGCTGGCCCTATCCGCGCCACCTCGCGGGCCGCGCGTTCGCGGTCGTCGCGCACGGCGACTCGCAAGGCCACGAGGGGCTGCGCGAAGCGCTGGTCGAGTGGCTCACCAGCATCGGCATGGTCCAGGCCGGCGCCTCGGCGGCGCTCGACACCCTGATCGGCTATTGGGAGCCATACGCCACCAGCCACGACAAGCTCGACGCGCAGCGCGATACCTTCGTGCTGGTGGAAAACGCGGCCAAGAGCCTCGCCAGCCTGGTGCGCGCGATCCGTTCGGGCGCCTTCCGCGCGCCGGACGAAGGGCTACGCAACCCGCGACAGAAGTAGCTGCGTGGCGGCCAGCGCACGGCGCGCGCGCTCGAGCGGGCTCATTGGCTTCGCGTAGGGAACTTCGACGCTGATCGGCAGCTCGGGCGGCAGGGCGCGCATCAGCCCTTCCAGGTCGAGCCCGCCCTCGCCGGGAAAGAGCCGATCCGAGCGCGCCTGGCGGATGATCTCCTGCATGTCGGCCGGCCGCTCCGCCCGCGCGTCGCAAAGCTGCAGGTAGTTCAGGCTTTTCGGAATCTCGCCGAAGCGATCCCCGGCGCGAAAGAAATGAATGGCGTCCACCAGCAGCGCGGCGTTCGCGCGCGCCGCCTGGTCCAGCACGCGCCTCGCTTTGGCGACGCTGGAGATCTCGACCCACGGCATCGGCTCGATATTCGCCGCGAGCCGATAGCGCGCAGCAAGGTCGCACAGCCGGCCAAGATTCTCGACCAGGCGCGCCTCGTCCGGGTCCGCGCCGTGGACCAGCAGGTCGCTCGCGCCCAGCCGCGCGGCGACGGCAAGCGCCGGCTCGAAGTCGGCTACGCGGGTTTCGGGCGCCAGCCGGAAGACCTCGAGATCCAATACCCGCACGCCGGTATCCGCGAGTCTCCGCTCGACCTCGCCCACGTCGAACGGCGGCAGGGTCTGGCCCGCGACCGGGATCAGGCGCAGGCCGACATGCGTATAGCCGGCCTGCGCCGCCACCGTGACCTGCTCGGCCGCCGGCAGCTCGAGGACCGTGAGCGCCGCGAGGCCGATCCTGCGCGTCACGCGACGAGCCTGCGGAAATGCGCGTCCATGCGCGCGGCATCCGCGTCGAGGCCGGTGAACAGCTTGAAGCCGCGCGTCGCCTGGCCGACGTTCATGTGGCCGCCGTCGGCGGTCCTGCAGCCGACGCGCCGCGCCGCCTTGAGGAGCTCGGTCTCGAGCGGCACGTACACCACTTCGGACACCCACAGCGCGGGGCGCAGCAACCGCTCGGGGAGCGGCATGCCGGGAATCTTCAGCATCCCGGTCGGGGTGGCATGGATGAGCCCGCTCGCGCGATTCATGGCGGTTTCGATGTCGCCGATGGCACTCGCCGGCGCTGCCTTGAAGTGCTGGTTGAGCCTGGAAGCAAGCGATCGGGCGCGCTCTGCGTCCTGGTCCACGATGAGGAGCTGCTTCGCCCCGAGCCGCAGCACGGCGTCCGCGCACGCCGAGCCCGCGCCGCCGGCGCCGAGCAGCACGACGCGCGCAAGGTCGGCATCGGGCAGCGCGCGCCGGAAACCCCAGCTCCAGCCCGAGCCGTCGGTGTTGTAGCCGACGAGCCGGTCCGCCTCGCGCACCACGGTATTGACCGCGCCGATCGCTTTCGCCTCCTCCGAAAGCGAATCGAGCAACGGAATGACCGACTGCTTGCAGGGGAAGGTGATGTTCAGCCCGGCGAAGCGCATGATGCGCGCGGCGCGGATCAGCTCGGGCAGCACCTCAGGGCCAACGCCCGCGGCGTCGAGGTCGATGAGCTGATAGTGCAGGCGCAAGCCATGGTGCCGCGCCTCTTCCTCGTGCAGCGCGGGCGAGAGCGAGCGCTGGATGCCCGCGCCGATCAGGCCGATCAGAACCTTGCTCAAGCCGCATCCTGCGCGGTCAGGCAGTAGGACAGGCGATAGAGACCCGCGGCCGGATCGATCTCTCTCGCTGCCGCGGCGACCGCATCGGCATCGTAGCCGCCGACGAGCGCGACCCAGCTCGCGTGGGCGTCGCCGCCGCCGCGCAGGTTCTGCTCGGTGGTGCGAGGGATCCCGCTCTTCGGCAGCGACTCGAGAAGGTGCGCCGAGGCGAGACCCTTGCGCGCGGGCAGCGCGGAGAGCGTCGGGGCGGAAACCTCCCGCCGCAGGGTCGCCAGCGCGTGCCCCACGCCGCGGCCGAAGCTCGCCCGCACCTGGCAGAGGCTGCGCACGAGGTTGAGATGGTGCGGCATCATCTTTTGCGACCACGGGGTTGGGTTGTTGAGGCGCTCCAGGTAGGCCGGGCCGGTCAGCGTGTCGGGACTGTCGAGCTCGTACAGCACGAAATACGAATGCCGAGAGATCCATCGCGAGCCGCGCAGGAAGCCGGGGATGTCAAGCCGCTCCGGCATGTGCTCGTGCGTATGCCAGTCCTCCCACTCGGCCTGCATCTCCGGCGCGACATCCCACCACATGGCGACCGCCGCTTGTCCGAGCACTCAGCCTCCGAGCGCCTTGCGCGCGACCTCGATCGCGGCGCGCAGCTCGCCGATCGGCATCTGGCCCGGCGCCGAGCTGCCCGTGGCGACGCCGAAAGTGAGCGCGGAGCCGAAGGCGAAGCCGATCATGCGGCTCAGCGCGCCATGCGGCCCCATCGACACGCCGATGAGCGGCAGCTCGAGCGTCGCCGACGCCTGCATGATCGCGGCGAGAAGCGCGAGCGTATCCTCGGGCCCGCGCGCCATGACCGAGACCTTGGCCACGTCGCCGCCCAGTTCCTGCGCGCGGCGGAACTGCGCGGCGAGCGCAGCCAGCGGCGGCGTGCGCTCGAAGTCGTGGAACGAGCAGACTAGGCCAACGCCGTGGCGGCGCGAAGCCTCGCGCACGGCCTTCACGCTGTCCGCAGGATTGCTCATCTCGTAGTCCACGAGGTCGGCAAAGCCGTCCGCGCACACTTCGGAATAGAGCTCGACCACCCGCGCTTCGGAGAGCGCGACTGCCTGCCCGCCCTCGGCGGGCGAGCGCCGTGTGAAAAGCAGCGGCGTTCCCGACAGCGCGCCGCGCAAGGCACGGCCGGTATCGACCACGGCGTTCGCCTTGTCGATGCCATGGAAGTGGTCGACGCGCCATTCGACGATATCCGCCTTCGCGGCGCACGCGGCCGCGGCTTCCAGGAGCACGGCCTCGCGCGTCGCGCCGACGAGCGGCGCGCAGATGAGCGGGAACGCAGCGGGCCTGCCGCGGATGCGGATCGGCTTCAAAGCGTCACCCTACGGCCGCTCTTCGCCGCCTCGCTGATCGCCTCGGTGACGCGCAGGTTGGCAAGCCCGTCGCGCGCGCTCACGAGCGGCGCCGCCTCGCCGCGCACCACCGCGCCAAAATGCTCCATCTGCCGCTGGATCGGATCCGCGCGCGTCGTCGGCGCCCGCCCGGTTTCGAACGGCTTCCACCACGAGCGGTCCTCGGGCCGGCGATAGGTCTTGAGCCGCATCGTGGGCACCGACAGGCTGCCGTCGGTGCCCGCGATCACGTAGCAGTCCTCGTCGTCGTAGCTCGAATACGCCTTGTTCTCCTGCGAGGTCTGCTCCCAGCTGCGCGCACACGCCGCGGTATCGGAGAGCATGAAGCTGCCGAGCGCGCCGCTCGCGAACTGCAGGTTGATCGCCACCGTATCCTCCACCGGGAAGCCGCGCACCGCGTGCGAGGCGATCGCTTGCACCGCAACGATCTCGCCGCACAGCATGCGCAGGTTGTGCACCTCGTGGATCATGTTGATCAGGATCGGCCCTCCGCCCGGCGCCTTGCGCCATGGGCCTTCGGCAAAGTAGTGGTCAGGCTTGTAGAACATCGCGCTGCCCATGATCGCCACGATGCGGCCGAGCTGGCCGGAGTCCACCACCTCCTTCGCCTTTGCCATGATCGGGCTGTGTGCGCGGTGGTGGCCAACCAGGATCTTTGCAGCGCGTTTTTCAATCTCAGCAACAAGGCGCTCGCCTTGGGCAACGTTGTCGGCAACCGGCTTCTCCAACAGCACGGGTAGGCCGGCCTCGATGCACTGCAGCGTCTGCGGCACATGAAGCGGGTTCGGCGTGGCGAGGACCACACCGTCCGGCCGGTCCTTCCTCAGCAGCTCGTCGATGGAGATGAAAGAGGCGTTCGCGGCCGGTGAAGGATCGACGATCGCCGACAGTTCGCAGGTCGGACTCCCCTGCAGCGCCGCGATATGGGCACGGCCGATCAGGCCCGCGCCTGCCACCGCAATGCGAGTTTTCACCTACGCGACCTTCTTGCTGAAGATCACCGACTGCGGATTGTACTGATGATTGGTGATCACCAGGTGCATGAGTAAGATACGGTCGCCATGAGCGTCGAGGAGCGCCTGCCCGAGCCGACGAACCCCGTCGGCATCGACGGCATCGAGTTCATCGAGTTCGCCACCTCGCAGCCACAGGCCCTCGGCACCGTGCTGCAGAAGATGGGCTTCGAGCCGGTCGCGCGCCATCGCTCGCGCGAGGTGATGCTCTACCGCCAGGGCGCCATGAACCTGGTGGTGAACTCGCACGAGGCCAAGGACGCGACGCCCGAGCTTTCGGCGATCGCGCTGCGCGTGCGCGATGCCGGGCAGGCGTGGGCGCACGCGCTCTCGCTCGGCGCCTGGGAAATGCCGACCCGCGCCTCGGCCATGGAGCTCAACATTCCCGGCATCCACGGCGTGGGCGACAGCCTGGTCTACTTCGTCGACCGCCACCAGGATTTCTCGATCTACGACGTCGACTTCATCTACGACAAGCACGCCAAGCGCAACCCGCCCGCGCTCGCCGGCCTGCACTACTTCGGCGTGGTGCAGAGCATCTACGGCGACCGCACGCGCGACTGGGTCGACTTCTACCGGCACCTCTTCGGCTTCTCGGTGCTGCCCGAAGGGAAGTACTTCGGCGTGCTGCCCAAGGGAACGCTGCTCGAGAGCCCGTGCCACAAGTTCTACCTGCAGCTGATCGAGCCGCCGCCGGGATCCGAGGATATCCACTGGGAAGAGGCGCTGGTGCGCATCGGCCTGGGCGCGCCGGATGTGCCCGCGGCGACCAAGACGCTCAAGGAGCGCGGCGTGGTGTTCGTCGACCGCGGGCCGGTGCAGCCGAGCGAGAAAGGGGCGCTGACGCAGGTTTATCTTGGCGGCGTGACCTTCGAATTGGTCGTGAGTCACCTGAAGCCGTGAATCTCGATCACTTCGGAATGGACACCATCACGCTCGCCGGACCGCTGCCGGCGAAGCTCGCGGCGATGCGCGAGGCCGGGTTCAGCCAGGTCATGCTGAACGCGAACGACCTCGCCGCGCATCCGGGGGGCGCCGACGCGGCAATCGAAGCGGTGCGCCTGAGCGGACTGCGGGTCACCGGCTTCCAGGTGCTGCGCGACTTCGAGGGGCTTTCGGGGCACCTGCACGCCTACAAGGTGGACATCGCGAAAGCGATGCTGGTGATGTGCCGCGCGCTCGGCTCGCACGTGCTGCTCGCGTGCTCGTCGACGTCGTCCCACGCGACCGGCGCGGCCGACACGCTGATCAAGGATCTTCAGAAGCTCGCGATGCTGGCCGTCCCGTACGGCATCCGCATCGCCTATGAGGCGCTGTCGTGGGGCCGGCACGTGAACGAGTACCCGCAGGCCTGGGAGCTCGTCGCCGAGGCCGACCGCGCAAACCTCGGCCTCGCGCTGGATTCCTTCCACATGCTCGCCACCCGCACCGGCCGCGATGCGCTCGAGGAGATCCCGCCCGCCAAGGTCTTCCTGGTGCAGCTCGCCGACTTCATGTGGCGCGAGATCCGCTCGCGCGAGGAGCGCATCGATACCGCGCGACACTTTCGCGTGTTCCCGGGCGAAGGCGTGCACAGTGCCGACGTGGCGGAGCTGGTGCGCACGCTCGACCGCCTCGGCTACCGCGGCGACTACAGCTTCGAAGTGTTCAACGACGACTACACCCAGCTGCCGCAGGCGCTCGTCGCCGAACGCGCGCGGCGCTCGGTTAAATGGATCACCGACCAGGTGTCGCGGCGCAGCCTGCCGCTGCGCGGCGCGAGTACATTACGGGGGTGAACCCCCTCCGGATCTACGACGACCTCACCGCCGCGCGCACGCACTACCTGCGCCTGGACGAGCTTTGCGCCCAGGCCGCCGAAAAGGGGTTCCTTCCCTCCAAGGAAGATCTCGATGCCGACGCGCGCCTGCCGCTGCGCGAGAAGGAGGGCCTGGAGAAGGAGCAAGGCCGCTTCCTCGCCGAGATCCTCGGCAACCCGGTGGCGGGCGCGCATCTCTGCCACGCGATGCTGCTGCCGCGCGAAGAATCGACCGGAATGCTCGACGAATACGAGGCGCGCGGCGAGCTCGATCTCGGCGCGGTGCACCTCAAGCGCGAGGGCAAGGCCTCTATCCTGACCGCGCGCAATCCGCGCTATCTCAACGCCGAGGATGAAACCACGCTCGGGCCGATGGAGATCGCGGTCGACCTCGCGCTGCTCGACCCGAAGACCGAGGTCTGCGTGCTGCGCGGGGACGCGGTGGCGCACGACAAATACGCCGGCAAGCGCATCTTTGGCGCGGGCATCAACCTCACGCACCTCTATGAAGGAAAGATCCGCTACCTCTGGTACCTGATCCGCGACCTCGGCTTCGTCAACAAGTTCTACCGCGGCTTGGCCGTCGCGGACGCGTCGCCCGAGCTTCAGTCGATCGAAAAGCTCTGGGTCGCGGCGGTCGAGGGCTTCGCCATCGGCGGGCACTGCCAGATCCTGCTCACCATGGACTACACGCTCGCGGCCGAAGGCGCCTACCTCACCCTCCCCGCGCGCAAGGAAGGCATCGTGCCCGGCGCCGCCAACCTGCGCCTGCCGCGCTTCGTCGGCGACCGGATCGCCCGCCAGGCGATCCTCGCCGAGCGGCACATCGACTGCGCGAGCCCCGAAGGCCGCATGATCTGCGACGAGATCGTTTCCCCTGACCGGATGAATGATGCCCTCGTCGCGACCGTCGAGCGCCTCACTTCGTCCGGCGTGGTCAGCGCCGCCGCCAACCGCCGCGCATTCCGCGCCGGCGAAGAGCCGCTCGACAGCTTCCGCCGCTACATGGCTGTATACGCCCGGGAGCAGGCCGACTGTCACTTCAGCCCGGCGCTGATCGCGAACCTCGAGAGAAATTGGAAGAAGAAATGAAGGTCCTGGTGCTGAACGGGCCGAACCTCAACCTGCTCGGCCGCCGCGAGCCGCACATCTACGGCAAGTTGTCGCTTGCCGAGGTGAACGAGAAACTGCAGGCGCTCGCGCGCGAGCTGAAGGTGGAGCTGATCGCCTTTCAGTCGAACCACGAAGGCGCGCTGATCGACGCGCTGCACAAGCACATGGACGAGGTCGCGGGGGCAATCCTCAATCCGGGCGGGCTGACCCAGTTCTCGGTGTCCCTGCACGACGCGATCAAGTCGATGCCGTTCCCGGTCATCGAGGTGCACATGACGAACCGACACGCACGCGAGGAATGGCGCGGGCATTCGATCATCTCGTCGGCGGCGAGAGGAACCGTCGAGGGCCTGGGCTGGCGCTCCTATACCGCCGCGCTGCGCGCGCTGGTCGAAACTCTCAAGGAAAAATAGCCGGTGGCACAAAACGGTATGGGGTGGCTGCTTTGTTGCGCGTCTGCAATCCTTGATCGGACGCCATGACCCGGTGGACTGTTTTCCTTGCAGTCGCGGCGGCCGCAGCGCTGCTCGCATGGTGGTGGAGCGAAACGCCGGGCGTGGATAGTACTGCGCCCGTCGTACAGGCGCAGGAGGCGGCTCCAGCACCCAAACCCGCCGATCGGAACTCGCTCGAATTGCAGGGGCGCGCCCTCTCGAACCGTTGGGGCGACCTTTTTGCCTCGCCCGCGAAGCCGGCACCGCCGAAACCGGTCCCGGTCGTTCAGCTGCCGGAGCCACTCAAAGCCCCGCCGCTGCCCTTCCGTTACGACGGCAGCGGGGAGCTGCAGGGAAAACGCTTCGTCTACCTGGCGCGCGACGGCAGGAGCTCCACGATGGTGAGCGCCGGGGACATGATCGACGGGACGTACCGGGTCGAGAACGTCGCGCGCGATCACGCGGTGCTGCGCTATCTGCCGCTCGGCGAGCGGCAGGTGCTGATGTACCAGGCCGGCGCCGCAGTGCCACCCGAGCTCGCCGCCGCCCCCAGCCCAAGCCGGCCGGCCGAATTGCGGGTCGACATACCGGCGGAAGTCATCCTCGGTCAGGAATTCGTGGTTACCGTTCTTCTGCCCGGCGGCGGCGCGCTCAAGGCCAACGTCGAAGTCGTCTACGACGCGGAAGTGCTGAGCATGGTCGGCGCAGGCCTGCCACGGCCGGGAGGGCGCGCGGTCGTCCAGGTGGCGAACGGCAGCTCGCGAGCAGAGCTGCGCTTCAAGGTGCTGGCCGACTCGCCCGCCTCCACCGACATCACCGTGCAGGTCAACGCGACCGACGCCAGCGGCAAGCGCGTCCCGGTGTGGGCGCCGACGGCGCACACCGTGAGCCTCGTGCAGCCGGGCGCGTAAGCCAAAGAACCACCCGCCATCTGCTTTGGTAATCGCCGCCGGCGTTGACCGCGCGGACCGGGCCTCCTAGAGTTTTTGGAATGGAGTTCTACCAGACAGAACTCCGCCAACAACGCGGGAGACAAGTCGAATGAAACCAACCCTGATGGTCTCGGCGCTCATTGCCGCTGGCCTGCTTGCCACGCCGCTCGTCAGTGCCCAAGGGTGTTGCACACCCGGCGGCAAAGACTACCCCACCCACAGCGGCAACCTGGGCAACCAGGGCTATTCCGCGCTCACGCAGATCAACCAGGCGAACATCAAGAAGCTGGGGCCCGTGTGGCGAACGAAGGTTTCGGCCGTGCCGCCGAACACGCCGCAACCGGGGCCCGGTACCAATGACGGAGGCCAGCAGACCACGCCGATCGTGGTCGATGGCGTCATCTATCTCGACACGCCGAACGGGAGCGTCATCGCGGTCGATGGCGCAACGGGCGCCACCAAGTGGAAGTGGACGCCGACGACAGCTGCCCAGGGGTTCGGCACCAATGGCACGCGTCGCGGCGTCTCGGTCGGCGACGGGAAGGTGTACACGCTTGCCGGCGGCAATCGCGTCGTCGCCCTGAATAAGGATACGGGAGCGCAGGTCTGGGTCGTACAGCCCAGGGGCCCAGGCGGCGCCTCTCTTGGGAACATCGAGAAAGTGGCCACCGTCTATCACGACGGCATGGTCTATGTCGGCACCAATGATGGCAACCGCAATGCAGCGTTCGCCGTGCGCTCCAGCGACGGCACCGGTGACGGTACCCCAGGCAGCGTGGTTTGGTCGTTCTATGGCGGTGCGGACGTTGGAACGGTCGTCACGGATGTGAACGGCAATACGGTCGACGCTGGCGCCACCTGGGGGCCGCCGATGCCCAATGGCCTCAGTTGCGCGATCAATGCCGGGGTGTCGCCCTGGATCCACGGGGCGTTCGATCCCGAGCTCGGAATGGCCTACTTCAATTTCGGCAACGTTCGGAGCTGCGGCTCGTCTCAGGACGGATCGACGCGTCCCGGGATAAACCTTTTCGCCAACAGCGTCGTCGCGGTGGACATGAAGACCGGCGCATACAAGTGGCACCATCAGTCGATTCGCCACGACGTCTGGGACATGGATAACGTGCATGCGCTTCTGCTGGCGGACGTGCCGTTCAACGGCCAGCCGCGCAAGGCGATCTACCACGGCAGCAAGTCGGGGCACTTGTTCGTGCTCGACCGGACCAACGGCAAGCCGATCCTGCCGGTCAACGAAGTGCCGATGACGGTGGATTCCCGGCAGCAGAACTGGCCGCAGCAACCGTTCCCGAACCGGTTTCTGCCGCACTGCCTCACCTGGCAGGCGCTCGATCCGAACAACATCCCGGGCGACCCGTGGCGCGCGGTGCCAAACTACAACGGCTATCAGCCCGACGCGTCAGGAAACCTGGTCTACACCGAGCCCAATTACCTCGACCCGGACAAACCCTTCTTGAGCATTCCGTCGGAATACGGGGCGACTCACCGCAAGGGCTGCATGTACGACACGCACTGGGATCTCCCGGTCCTGTCGACCACCAGCCAGAACGGCGGACCCGACTGGTCGAGCTATTCCTTCAGCCACAAGCTCGGCCTGATCTACGTTCCCTACGGCGTCAACCCGGTCGCGCACTGGCGCGGGGCCGGCGGCAACGGCCAGCGGGCGCTCGGGCAATATCAGACGGGCGGCATCCTCGCGCTCGACGCTGCCACCAATACGGTCCGCTGGACGAACCACACCGGGCTGGACATGGGGCATGGCCAGGGACCGCTGTCGACGGCGAGCGACCTGGTTTTTGTCGGCATGTTTGACGGCAATTTCCTTGCGCTCGACGCGGTGAACGGCAAGGAGCTGTGGCGCTTCCAGACCGGCGCGGCCATCAGCGCAGGCGCGATCACCTACGAGATCAACGGCGAACAGTACGTCGCCATCTTCTCCGGCGGCACCGGCATTCCTTACGGCAACTCCATTACGGAAGGCGATTCGCTGTGGGCGTTCAAGCTCGGCGGCACGTTCAAGACGGCCTCGGGTAGCAGCGAGGATCCGACACCGGCGCCGCTGGTCATTCGCCGCCCGGTCGGTGGCAACGCAGTGGAGGGCAGCACGGTGAACAATACCGTCTACCTCGCGCGCAACACTCGGACGGATGTCGCATCCGCCCGTGATAACACCACGGCGAACGGGATGAATCCGACGCACATGCGCGTTCCGGTCGGCACGACGGTCACATTCCTGAACCCGGGGCCAGAGACCTTCCCGAACTTCCCCAACCAGAAGCTGCATTGCGCGACCCAGTACTTCGAGGGGCTGTTCAATCCGAAGTTGAACCCGGGCCAGAGCTTCCAGTACAAGTTCACGCGCGCCGGGGAATACTTCTTCAACGACTGTACCGATCCGCGGCCGACCGGAAAGGTCGTTGCCTACCTGACGCCGCAGAACGTACCCAACGCCTTGCGCTTCACGCCGCGCACGCTGGACCTCGGTGCGCCGTCGGGTCTGTTCACCGACGTGCACGGCGTCGTCACCGCGCACTTCAAGATCCCGGCGGGCTACACCCTCGACGGCGGAGTGCAGCTGAAGACGCCGCTGAGCACCACGCTGTTCGATGCGGTGTCCACGAGCGTGGAGGACGGGACGCTGGCGGCACAGTTCAGGAAGTCCGATATCGACAACAACATTCCCGAGGGCGAGTCCGTTCCCTTGACGCTGTTCGCGAACTTCATCCAGAACGGCGAGCAGAAGCAGCTGACGTCCACCGTGAATGTGAAGGTCACCAAGTAGCAGACTCTCTGGGGTCTTGCGAAGCACGAGCGGCGCCTTCGGGCGCCGCTTCTTTTTTCAGCCCTTGTAGCCCATGAGGCGGGGAAGAACCAGCGTGAGCCAGGGCACGTAGGTGATCAGCACGAGCGCGACGATCATCGACGCGTGGAACGGCATCATCTCGCGGATCAGGTCCTTGAGCCGCACGCCGGTGACCTTGACCATCATGAGCAGAAGCAGGCCGTATGGCGGTGAGCACAGCCCGATCATCACGTTGACCACCACCATGACGCCGAAGTGCACCGGGTCGATGCCGAGCGCGTGCGCCGTCGGCAGCAGCACCGGTACGAAGATCAGCAGGATCGTGGTGCCCTCCAGCACGCAGCCGAGAATCAGGAGCAGGATGTTGGCCAGCAGCAGGAACATAAAAGGCGAGAGCTCCCAGGCCTTCAGCGTCGCGGCGAGCGTCTTCGGAATGTTTTCGGCCGTGATCACGTAGTTGAACACCATCGCGCCGGCGATCAGCATGCCGATCGAAGCCGTCACCCGCGCGCTGCTCAGGAGCGAGTGATACATGTCGCGCCCCTTCATCGTGCGGTAGATGACCACCGACGCGAGCAGCGAGTACATGGCGGCCGCGGCCGCCGCTTCCGTGGGCGTGGTGGCGCCGCTGTAGAGGCAGGCGAGCAGGATCACCGGCATGAGCAGCGCCGGCATGGCCTCCATGGTCAGGCGCGGCAGTTCGCGCAGCGGGACCGGGGGTTCGACCGGGAAGTTGCGCCGCTTCGCCACCATGGCGATCAGTGCCATTTGCGCGACGCCGATGAGTACCCCGGGAATGATGCCGCCGATCAGCAGGTAGCCGATCGAGGTGTCGGACACGAGCGCATACACGACGAGCGGAATCGAAGGCGGAATCACCGGCCCCATCACGGCGGAGGCGGCGGTGAGCGCGGCGGCGAACGCCGCGGGATAGCGGCCGTCGCGCGTCATCAGCGACTGCATGATCTTGCCCGAGCTCGCGGCGTCGGCGAGCGCCGAGCCCGACATCGCGGAGAAGATCACACTCTGCAGCACGTTGACGTGGGCCATGCCGCCGCGGAAGCGTCCGACCAGCGCGTTACAGAACCGCAGCAGGCGGTCCATGATCGCCCCGCTGTTCATGAACTCGGCGGCGAGGATGAAGAGCGGGATCGCGAGCAGCAGGAAGCTGCCGTACATCCCGTTCAGCAGCTGCTCCGCCGCGGTGCCCGGATCCAGGCCCTTCATCAGCAAGTAGAGCACCGAGCCGCCGATCATGGCGTGCCCTACCGGGAGGCCGAGCAGGCTGAGCGCGACGATGACCAGAACCGTGATCGCGAACGCGTCGGAGACGTTCACAGCGCCGAGATCTTCTTGGTCGGGTCTTCTTCCTCAGGCGCCTTGCCGCGGAACAGCTCCCACAGCAGCCAGAGGTAGCGCACGATCACCGCGACGATGAACACGAGGTAGATCGAGTACAGCCAGTTCATCGGGATCTTGAGGTACGAGGATTTCTCGACCTTCATGAAGCTGACGTAGCTGTAGGACGCCGGCAGCGAGAGCGCGTAGAGCACCACGATCGCGAGCGCGATGCCGATCGCCAGCACCACGCGCCCGCGGCGCCCGACCATCGAGGTGACGAGGTCGATGCGGATTTCCTCGCTCTCCTTCACCACGAGGGCCGCGCCCCACAGCACCATCCACAGCCAGCACACCACCGTGAGCTCGGTGGTCCATCCGGTCGGCAGGTTGAAGAAGTACCGGAAGACGATCTGGATCATGAAGGCCGCGAACATCACGCCGAGGAGCGCGGCAAGCACGTCCTCGGCGCGGCGTCGCAGCCAGAGCCCGGCGCGCAGCACGGGCGCGCTACTTCATCGCATTGATCTTCTCGAGCATACCCTTCGGCCAGTCCTTCGCCTCGGGCGAGGCGAGGTAAACCTTCTGCGCGTGCTCGCGAAATGCCTTCTGGTCCGGCGTATAGACCTCGAGCCCCTGCTTGCGGAAGGTCTCGGTCAGCTCGGCTTCCCGCTTCAGGTGCTCGGCCGTGCTCCACGCCGTCGCCTTGTCGACCGCGCTTTGGAAGGACTTCTGCTGCGCGGCGCTCATGCCGCTCCAGGACTTGAGATTCATGCACAGCAGGTCGTAGCCGATGAGGTGCGAGGTGAGCACGATCTGCGTCATCACCTCGTTGAACTTCATCGCGTTCACGTTGGGCAGCGGGTTGTCTTGGCCGTCGACCGCGCCGGTCTGCAGGCCGGTGTAGGTCTCGGCGAACGCCATCGGCGTGGGGTTGGCGCCGAGCGAGCGCCCGAGGAGCTGCCAGGCGTCTCCCGGCGGCATGCGCAGCTTGATGCCGGCCATGTCCGCGGGCGTATTGATCTTCTTCTTCACCCGCAGGCCCACCTGGCGCGTGCCGAAGAACGTCGGCGCGAGCACCTTGACCTTGGCCTGCGACTCGGCCTCCTTCTTGAACTGCGCGCCGAGCTCGCCCGACCAGAACTGCGTCAGGTGATTCGCGTCGCGGAAGAGATACGCCGAAGTGAGGATGGTCCAGGCGGGGATCTGCTTGGAGATGTCCTGCGGCGCGATGTTGCCAAGCTCCAGGTTGTCGCGCTGCAGCGCCACCAGCTCGGTTCCCTGCTTGAACATCGTCGCGTTGAGGAACGGCTCGATCTTGAAGTCCTTTTCCACTTCCTTCGCGAGCATGCGAATCATGTCCGCGCGGATGTCCTTGTCCGAGAACACTGCGGCGAAGCGCATGGACTTGGCCTGCGCGGCGGCGGGCAAGGCGTATGAAGCGGCGAGCGCAACGCCCGCCTTCAGCGCCGAGCGCCGATCCAGCTTGAAACTCATAGTTCTCTCTCCTGTTGGGGTTTGCGTGTTCTAGTCTACTTCGCGGGCACGGCGTCGGTCAGCCGATAGAAGATGCCGGTGGGGTCATCCTTAAGCACCGAGAGCCTGCCGCTCACCGTCACGGCACTTTCCGTGTAGGCGAGCGGGCGCTTCGCGCGCACTTCCACCACGGCCTCGGGCCCGCCCGGCATGCAGAACGAGCAGGCGGGCGGCACCGCCGAAAGGATGAAGAGGGCGTGCTTCTCGCCCATGTCGAGCGGCAGCATGAATCCCTGCACCTTGACTTCCTTTTGGTCGAGCGCCGCTAGGGTTTCGGGGAAGCGCGGAATCATGCGGGTGGCCGACCGGGTCATCTCGACCTGGCCGAAGGTCTTCCAGGACACGACCTCCTGGGCGCTCAGCGGGAATGCCAGAGCGAGCGCGGCGACCAGGACGATGCCCTTCACGCTAAACGGCCCGGAGCCACTGGCGCGGATCCGGGCCGCTTGTGCGAGCTGCATGGCGCTCGTCAGCGTTGTCTATGGTCCTCGGTGCAGAAATCCGTGTTCCCCATCGCCGACAGGATGCCTTGGACGATCAGCTTCTTGAACTCAGCGCCGCCCGGGAAGCCCGCGCCTTGCGCGAACTGCGGATCGTGCCCCAGCGTCGTGACCCACACCCGGCCGCCGTCGTAGTACTGGCACCACGCCACTGGATGGAATTTGCCGTGACCCGGGTGATCGCCGCTCAACTCAAATCCCTGCTTCTGCGCGTCGACGGTGAGAAGGAATTTCACCTTGGTCGGGAACGGTCGCAGGTTGTACCACTCGTCCCTGAATGGCCAGCGCGGCGGCAGCCCGGCGGTGGAGGGGTCTTGCGCCACCACTACTACGTCGCCGTCCTGATTGTCGCCGTGATTGTAGTAGTTGGCGTTGCCGAGCAACCCTTCGTAGTAGGGCCAGTTGTACTCGGTGCCGAACGCGTTGTGGATGCCCACGAAACCGCCGCCCGAGCGCATGAACTGCCGCAACGCCGTCTTGCCGGCATCGAGATGCGCATTGGTGGTCGTATTGACCGCGGCCGTCGCGCTAAGCGCCCCGTGCTTCCACAACGTGTCGCGAGTCGGGCTCAGGAAGATCACCGCCTTGTAGCTCGAGCCCGGGCCCAACTGGCCAGCGAGCGTGTTGACGTCCTCGGTCCAGTTCACCTGCACGCCGACCTCGGCCATCCAGTCTCTGATCGCCCGCTGCGCGACGTTGCCCGTCGGACTGAGCGGCGGGTTCAGCCCGGCAGCAAGCGCGGGTTGGATGTTGGCATGGCGCGGGCCGGCGGTGCGCGAATAGATCAATACCCTGTTCTGGCGATCGTGCACCCAATTGTGGTAGCACTTGGGATCCGTACCGCGGCAGACGCCGTAGTCGGGGTCGCCCGCGATCGCCGGGTCGTTCATGTCCGGCGTAAGGCCGCTGCTGGTGTCCAGCTTGCGATCGTTCAGGCCGTTATCCGCCGCCAGCGTCGCGGTGGAATAGCCCCCCAAAAGGACCACGGCTGACGCCAAGGCCATCGTTGCGCTTGCGCGCATCGTTCTTCCTTCCCTGATCATGTCTTCTCCTCTATGAAGGCCCTATTCTTATAGCAGCGGGTCGACCAAAACGTCAGCGGGTAGGTGCTTTGGTAGCGCAGAAAAACGCAACATCGTTCTGGCAAGCAGAACGATACGCGGGGCAGGACGGAGGTGTCAGCGCGGCGCGCGAGCGCCGGAGGGCGTGGAGCGGTAGCTCTTCGGCGCCGCGGGCGAATGCGCGGCGCGCGCCTTCGGCAGCTTGGACCAGGCGGCGAACTGCGCGGCATCGGGGTCGCCGCCGAACACCCGGCACAGGTTGCGCGCCTGGCGGAACAGCACCGGCAGGATGCTTTGCACGCCCATCGCCTCGATGCGGTACCTCGGTCCCGAGACGCTGAGTGCGCCGATGAATTTCTGCTCGGCGCCGATGACCGGACACGCCACCGCCGCGGTTTCCGGGTCACGCTCGCCGAAGGAGGCGGCGTACATGTTCTTGCGGATCTGGTCGTAGCGCTCGCCGGTCAGGCCGCTGAAGGCGAGGATCACGTGCCCGGCGGCGCCCACGGTAAGCGGCAGCCGGTCGCCGACGTGGATCGAGTCGCGCACTGCGCGCGGCGACTCGATGCGGTGCAGGCACAGGCGCTGGGCCTCGTCGCGCACGTAGAAGGAGGCGCCCTCGTGGAGCTCGTCGACGATCTCGCGCAGCACCTGCGGCACGATCTCCGCGGTGCCGAAGTGCTTCTGGTACAGGGCGCCGAGCGATAGCACCTTGGAGCCCAGGCGGTAGGTGCCGTCCTCGGAGCGCATCAGGTAGCGCGCCTTCTCGAGCGATTTCGACAGGCGGATCACCGTGCTCTTGTACAGACCGGTGCGTTTGGCGAGCTCGGCGAGGGTGAGCTTGCGGTCCTCGTCGGCAAAGGCGTCGAGGATCGTCAGGGCGCGATCGACGGCGGCGACTCCGGCTGCGGCAGGCGGGCTTTTTCTCAAGACGGACGCGAGTGTACCCCTCTTGCGAGCGTTTCGCGAAATAGACTAGTGTTACGCTGGACAGTACGCGAACGCGGGGAGGAAGGTGCAGATGCAGGTATCCGAGCAGCTCCGGAGGTATGACCATCACATCGACGGGGCGAGCGTGCCACCCGGCTCGCGCGAGTACCTGCCGACCGAGGACCCGTACACCGGCAAGGCCTGGGCGCTCATCGCGCGCGGCACCCTTGCCGATGCGCACGCGGCGGTCGAAGCGGCCGACAGCGCGTTCCACGGGCCCTGGTCGCGCCTAAGCGCCACCGAGCGCGGCCACCTCCTGTGGAAGCTCGCCGACCTGGTCCAGGCCAATGCACCGCGCCTGGCGGAGATCGAGCGGCGCGACAACGGCAAGCTCGCTACCGAAGTGGTCTCCCAGGTGAAGTACATGGGGGATTACTTCAAGTACTACGCCGGGCTGGCCGACAAGGTGCAGAGCCAGGTCATCCCGACCGACAAGAAGGGCGTTTTTACCTACACCCGCTACGAGCCGAAGGGCGTGGTCGTCATCATCACGCCCTGGAACTCGCCGCTAACCCTGACCAGCTGGAAGCTCGCACCCGCGCTCGCGGCCGGGTGCACCGCGGTGGTCAAGCCCTCCGAGTTCACCTCGGCCTCGATGCTAGAGTTCGCCGCGCTGTTCGCGCAGGCCGGCTTTCCCAAGGGAGTGGTCAACGTGGTGACCGGCCTCGGGCCCGAGGTCGGTGAAGCGCTGGTGACGCATCCGAAGACCGCGCACATCGGCTTTACCGGCGGCGACGCCGCCGGGCGCAAGGTCTACGAGCTCGCGGCGCGCCACCTGAAAACGGTGACGCTCGAGCTCGGCGGCAAATCGCCGAACATCGTGTTCGACGACGCGGACCTGCCGCAGGCGGTGAAGGGGGTGGTGTCGGGCATCTTCGCCGCGTCCGGCCAGAGCTGCCAGGCGGGCTCGCGCCTGCTGGTGCAGAAATCGATCCACGACCGATTCGTGCAGATGCTGGTCGACTTCGTGCGCAGCGCGAAGCTCGGCGATCCCGCCGCCCCCGACACGCAGATCGGTCCGATCGCCACCCGCCCGCAGTTCGAGAAGGTGATGCGCTACATCGGCATCGCCAAGCAGGAGGGCGCGCGCTGCGTGCTCGGCGGCGCGAGCCGCCCGGAGCTCGGCGCCGGCATGTTCGTCGAGCCCACGATCTTCACCGGCGTGCGCAACGACATGCGGATCGCGCAGGAAGAGGTCTTCGGACCGGTGCTGGCGGTGATTCCCTTCGAGGACGAGGAAGACGCGATCCGCATCGGCAACGACATCGCCTTCGGGCTCGCCGCGGCGGTCTGGACCCGCAGCCTGCACCGCGCGATGCTGCTGACCGATAAGCTGCGCGCCGGGACGGTCTGGGTCAACAACTATCGCGCGACGAGCTTCACTTCCCCGTTCGGCGGCTATAAGAACTCGGGCATCGGGCGCGAGTCGGGAACCGAGGCGATCAAGGAGTACCTCCACACGAAGTCGGTGTGGATCTCCACCGACCTCGACGTGCCCAACCCCTTCGTGCGTCGCTAGACCCATGAGCCAGGCGCTCTCCGGCATCCGCGTGCTTGACCTGAGCAACGTGCTCGCCGGTCCGCTATGCGCCTACCAACTCGCGCTGCTCGGCGCCGAGGTGATCAAGGTCGAGGTGCCGAAGGGCGGCGACCTCGCGCGCCAGCTCGGCGCCGATCCGGAGCTCAACGCGAACCACATGGGCGCGTCGTTCCTCGCGCAGAACAGCGGCAAGAAATCGATCACGGTGAACCTCAAGTCGGAATCCGGCAAGGAGGTGCTGCGCCGGCTGGTGCGCACCGCCGACGTGCTGGTGGAGAATTTCCGGCCCGGCGTCATGGCGCGGCTCGGGCTGGGCTACCGCGACTTGCGCGAGCTCAACGCCAAACTCGTCTACTGCGCGATCTCGGGCTTCGGCCAGAGCGGCCCGATGAAGGATGCGCCCGCGTACGACCAGATCATCCAGGGCCTGTCGGGCATGATGAGCGTCACCGGCAACGAGGAGTGCGGGCCGATGCGCGCCGGCTACCCAGTCGCCGATACCGTCGGCGGGATTACCGCGGCGTTCGCGATCGCCGCCGCGCTGGTGCGCCGCCAGCGCACGGGCGAAGGCTCGCTGATCGACGTTTCGATGCTCGACTCGGCGATCGTCAGCCTCGGCTGGGTGGTCTCCAACTATCTGATCGCCGGCGTGACGCCGCGCGCCATCGGCAACGAGAATTTCACCGCGGCGCCGTCGGGCACCTTCCGGACCGGGCGCGGCCTGCTCAACATCGCCGCCAACAAGCAGGAGCAGTTCGAGGCGCTCGCCCGGGAGCTCGGGCGCGCCGACCTGATCGAGGACGCGCGCTTCCGCGAGCGCGAGGGCCGCAAGCGCCACCGCGCCGCGCTGACCGTCGAGCTCGAGGCGGCGCTCGCGCGCAGGCCGGCGGCGGACTGGGAAACGGCGCTCAATCGCCTCGGCGTTCCCGCCGGCCGGGTGCTCACCGTGCCGGAGGCGCTAGATGTCGCGCAGGTCAAGGAGCGCGAGCTGTTGCAGAAATTCGACGACGCGCCGGGTGTAGGGCGCCGCATCAAGGTCGCGCGCTGCGGGTTCAAGATGTCGGACGGCGACCCGGCGGTGTCCGCCCCGCCGCCGCAACTCGGGCAACACACGGCTGAGATACTGCAAGCCATCGGCTACAGCAGCGCCGAGATCGGGCGCCTGCGGCAGGCCGGGGCGGTCTAAAGGAGAAGGAGAGCGAGATGAATCAACCGCGCGATCTCAAGGAAATCCCCCGCCTGGTGGAGAGCGACCTGGTCTCGCGTCAGCTGGTGAAGTACCTCGAGGACCGGGGCGTGGAGCACGTGTTCGGGCTGTGCGGCCACACCAACATCGCGGTGCTCGCCGAGCTGGCGAAGAGCTCGATCCGCTTCGTCAACACGCGCCACGAGCAGGTCGCGGCGCACATGGCCGACGGCTACGCGCGCGCCAAGCGGCAGACCGCGGTGGTCCTGAGCCACCTCGGGCCCGGGCTGACGAACGCCTCGACCGGCGTGGCGAACGCGGCGCTCGATTCGATCCCGGTGGTGGTGATCGCGGGCGACGTGCCGAGCCATTACTACGGCAAGCACCCGCACCAGGAAGTCAACCTGCACGCCGACGCTTCGCAATACGAGATCTACCGGCCGTTCGTGAAGCGCGCGTGGCGCGTCGAGCGCCCGGATCTCTTCCCCGAGATCATCGACAAGGCGTTCCAGCTCGCCGAGAGCGGCCGCCCCGGGCCGGTGCTCGTCTCGGTGCCGATGGACATCTTCTCCAAGCCGGTCGATCCGGCGCTGTTCCAGCGCCTCGCGCATCACACCAAGGCGCTGCACAAGCCGTCGATCGACGACGAGACCGCGGCGCGCATGCTGGAGGCGCTCGACGGCGCCGCGCGCCCGGTGATCTATGCCGGCGGCGGCGTGCTGCTCGCCGACGCGGCCGACGAGCTGCGCCAGCTTGCCGAGCATTTTTCCCTGCCGGTCGCGCACAGCCTGATGGGCAAGGGCGCGCTGCCCGACGACCATCCGATGACGCTCGGCATGACCGGGTTCTGGGGAACCGAGTTCATCAACCGCAAGTGCCGCGAAGCCGACTACCTGCTCGCGCTCGGCACGCGCTTCGCGGAGGCGGATTCCAGCTCGTGGGACCCGCGCTTCACCTTCCGCATCCCGCCGACGCGGCTCGCCCAGATCGACATCGACCCGGCCGAGATCGGCCGCAACTTCCCGGTCGAGATCGGCGCGGTCGCCGACCTCAAGCAGGCGCTGCGGGTCCTGGTGCGGGTCGCGCGGCAACGCTATCCGAACGGAAAGCGCAATGACGCGCTGGTCAAGGAGATCGCCACCTACCGTACGACCTTCGCGCAGGGCAACGCGGCGCACGTGCGGAACGGCGCCTACCCGATGCGGCCCGAGCGCATCCTCGCCGAGGTGCGCGAGGTGCTGCCGCGCGACGCCCTCATCACCACCGACGTGGGCTGGAACAAGAACGGCGTCGGCCAGCAGTTCCCGGTCTATACCCCGGGCACCATCTTCACGCCCGGCGGCTACGCGACGATGGGTTTCGGCGCACCCGCTGCGCTCGGCGCCAAGCTCGCCTGCCCCGAGCGCACGGTGATCGCGCTGGTCGGCGACGGCGGCTTCGGCCAGAACCCCGCCCTGCTCGCCACCGCGGTCGAAGCCGACATCGCGGTCGTGTGGGTGGTGATGAACAACTATGCCTTCGGCACGATCGCCGGCCTCGAGATGGCGCACTACGGGACCGCGTTCGGCTGCGTGTTCCAGAAGGATGGCAAGCCCTACTCGCCGGATTTCGCGGCCATCGCGCGCGCCTACGGCGCCGACGGGGTGCTGATCCGCGCGGCGCAGGAATTCAAGCCCGCGCTGGAGCGCGCGATCGCGTCGCGCCGGCCCTGCGTCATCGACGTCGCGATGCTGAACGAGCCGGTGCCGACCGGCGGGCACTGGAACATCAACGACATTTATTCACCCGATCGCCAGGTTTCTCACGTGGCGATCGACTATGCAGGGCCTAAGGACAAGTAGCAGCGGTAAGCAGTTGCGGGAGGAGGAGGAAGAAAATGCTGAACGAGCCGGCAGCTTTGCCGCTGCCCGAACTGGTGCGCGCAACCGATGAAGGCGCGGCACTCCAGGAGGAGTTCGAGCGCGCCCAGCGCGTGGCAAGCGGCCACATCGGCGCGCAGGATCTCGACTGGCTGAGCAAGGGATTCGCCGCCTTTCTCGCCAATGGCGGCGCGCTGCCGCTCGAGCGCTGCCTGCGGCTGCCGTGGAAGGACGGCGCGCTGCGCCGCGCGTGCCGCGACTACTGGCTGCGACGAGCTTGGAAGCTCGCGGGCGGCGAGCTCTCGCCCTGGCGGCGCTCCGAGATGCTCGCGGCCACGGTGCGCAATTTCGCCAACCGGCAGTGGCTGCGCTGGCGCGGCTTGCAGGTGGTCCCCACGGAAGCGAGCGAGCTGGAGGCGGCGCTGTTCCATGCCTTCCGCGCCTGCGATCGCATCCCGACCACCGCCATGCAGCTTCACAACATCGCGCACCACCGGCGGCATACCTGAAGTGACGAACGACGCAGAGCGCCTGAGCCGGGACTGGTGGCGCACTGGAATCATCGACATGAGCCCGGGGGTGATCCGCTTCCGCGGCTATCCGATCGAGGAGCTGATCGGCCGCGTCAGCTTCGCGCAGATGATCTGGCTCATGACGCGCGGCGAGCTGCCGAGCCGGGCGCAGGCGGACCTGCTCGACGCGGCGCTGACCGCCGGCGTCGATCACGGGCCGCAGGCGCCGAGCATCGCGATCGCACGCATGGCGGCGACCTGCGGTGTCGGCCTCAACAGCGCGATCGCGTCGGCGCTCAACGTGCTCGGCGACGTGCATGGCGGCGCCGGCGAGCAGACGGTCGAGCTGTTCCAGGCGATCGCCGAGCGCATTTCGCGCGGCGAAGCCGAAGCCGCGGCAGTGCAGGCCGCGCTGGCGGAATTCACTGCGCAACACGGCAAGTTCGTGCCGGGCTACGGGCACCGCTTCCATCCGCTCGATCCGCGCGCGCCGCGCCTGCTGGAGCTCGTCGATGCGGCCGCGCGCGACGGCGTGGTCGACGGCCGCTTTGCGCGCATCGGCCGCGCGGTCGAAGCGGCGCTCGCCGCGCGCAAGGGCGGCAAGCGCATCCCCATGAACATCGACGGCGCGACTGCGGTGATCTATGCCGAGCTCGGCTTCCCGCCGCCGCTCGCGCGCGGCCTCTTCTGCCTGTCGCGCGCGGTCGGCATCCTCGCGCACGCCTGGGAGCAGACGCAGGAAGGCGGGCGGAACAAGGGACCGATGCCGCGCGAGTACCTCCCGACCTACGAGGGGCCGCCCGCGCGCAGATTTCCGGGGTGCTAAGCTAGGTCATCCTGGATCTCGACGTCATCTGCATCGGGCGCTGCTCGGTCGATCTCTACGGGCAGCAAATCGGCTCGCGCCTCGAGGACATCGCCACCTTCGCGAAGTCGGTCGGCGGCTCGCCCGCCAACATGGCGATCGGCACCGCGCGGCTCGGGCTGAGGTCCGCGCTCATCACCCGGGTCGGTGACGAGCAGATGGGCCGCTTCGTGATCGAGCAGATGCGCCGCGAAGGCGTCGCGGTGGAGGGCATCAGGACCGACCCGCAACGCCTAACCGCGCTGGTGCTCCTCGCCGTCGAGGACGAAGGGGTCTCGCCCCACATCTTCTATCGCACCGACTGCGCCGACATGGCGCTCTCGGAGGAGGACATCGACGAGGCGTTCATCGCCTCGGCACGCGCTGTCGTCGTGACCGGCACGCATTTCTCACGGCCGAACAGCGACGCGGCGCAGCGCAAGGCGATTCGCATCGCGAAGCGCCACGCCCGCAAGGTGGTGTTCGACATCGACTACCGGCCGACGCTGTGGGGACTCACCGGCCACGCCGCGGGCTTCGAGCGCTACGTCAAGTCGGACCAGGTTTCTCAAAAGCTGCGCAGCGTCCTCGCCGACTGCGACCTGATCGTGGGCACCGAGGAAGAGATCATGATCGCCGCAGGCGCCGACAGCGTGCTCGGTGCGCTGAAAGCAATCCGCGCGGCTTCTCAAGCGACCATCGTGCTCAAGCGCGGGCCGATGGGCTGCGTGGTTTATGAACACGAAATTCAAAGCCTGGAGAGGGGCATCGTCGGCCGAGGCTTCCCGATCGAGGTCTACAACGTGCTCGGCGCCGGCGACGCGTTCATGTCGGGCTTCCTGCGCGGGTACCTCAAGGGCGAGCCGCTCGCGACCGCGGCGACCTGGGCGAACGCCTGCGGCGCGTTCGCGGTCTCGCGCCTGCTCTGCTCGCCGGAGTATCCGACCTGGGCCGAGCTCAACCACTTCCTCGAGAAGGGCAGCGCGCACCGGGCGCTGAGGAAGGATGCGGCGCTCAGCCATATTCACTGGGCGACGACGCGCCGCGAGCGCACCAACACCCTGATGGCGCTGGCGATCGACCATCGAGCGCAATTCGAGGCGCTCGCCGAGCGGCATGGCGCGCCGCGTAGCCGCATTGGCGAGTTCAAGCTGCTCGCGGTGGACGCGGCTCAGCGCGTGGCGCGCGGGCGCCCCGGCTTCGGCGTGCTGCTCGACTCGACCTACGGGCAAAACGCGCTCTACAAGGCGGCAAAAGCCGGCCTCTGGATCGGGCGGCCGGTGGAAAAGCCGGGCTCACGCCCGCTCGACCTCGAGCCGATGCACCTCGCGGAGTGGCCAGTGACGCACACCGTGAAATGCCTGTGCTTCTACCACCCGGGCGACAACGAGGAGCTCAAGGCGCGCCAGGAGCGCGAGCTCGCGCGGGTCCACGACGCAGCGCGCAGCGCCGGCCGCGAGCTGCTGATCGAGATCATCGCCGGACGGCACGGGCCGCTCGGCGACGACACGGTCGCTTCGGTTCTGCAGCAGCTCTACGCGCTCGGCATCAAGCCCGACTGGTGGAAGCTCGAGCCGCAGAAGAGCGCGCCCGCCTGGCGCGCGATCGAAGAAGTCATCAGCATGAATGACCCGTACTGCCGCGGCGTGGTGCTGCTCGGGCTCGAGGCGCCGGAGAGCGAGCTCATCAGCGCTTTCCGCGCGGCTTCCGGCGCGAAGCTGGTGAAAGGCTTCGCCGTCGGACGCACCATCTTCGCCGATGCCGCGGACAAGTGGCTCTCCGGCAAAATGACGGACGAGGAAGCAGTCGCCGACATAGCCGCGAAGTTCGAGCGTTTGGTTTCTGCATGGAAAGAGGTCGAGCATGTCCAGCCTTCACGTAAAACCGCGCGGTGAGCGCGGCAGGATCACGAGCATCACGCCGCAGAGCGCCGGCTGGAAGCACGTCGGCTTCGAGGTCCACAAGCTCGCGCAAGGCGAGAGCGCGTCCGCCAGCACCGGCGAGCGCGAGGTCTGCCTGGTTCTGGTCTCCGGCAAGGCGAAGATCAAGGCCGGCGCCGCGGATTTCAGCGTGCTCGGCGAACGCATGACGCCGTTCGAAGGCAAGCCCCATGCGGTCTACGTGCCCGGCGGCAGCGACTGGGGCGTCGAGGCGACCACCGACGTCACGCTCGCGGTCTGCTCCGCGCCTTCAACTGGCGGCAAGCATCGCGCGCGTTACATCGCGCCACGCGAGATGAGCCAGGAGACGCGCGGCAAGGGTACCAACGTCCGCTACGTGACCAACATCCTGCCGGAAGACGCGCCGGCCGATTCTCTGCTGGTCGTCGAGGTGATCACGCCCGGGGGCCATACCTCGAGCTACCCGCCGCACAAGCACGACACCGACAACCTGCCCGCCGAGTCGTCGCTGGAGGAAACCTATTACCACCGCGTCAACCCGCCGCAGGGTTTCGCCTTCCAGCGCGTCTACACCGACGATCGCTCGCTCGACGAGGCGATCGTGGTCGAGGATGGCAGCGTGGTGATGGTGCCGCGCGGCTACCACCCGGTCGCCGCGGTGCACGGCTACGACCT
>DASRIR010000192.1:0-27697 GCA_035649875.1 Burkholderiales bacterium
CAATGTCAGCCCCGGTCCCGGCATCCAGTTCGACGCCAAGGGCCAGAACTCGGCGTTGAAGAACTCCGCGATCCAGAACCGCGGCGGCAAGCTCGTGACCGTGGCGCCGCAGGCGGCCGCCAACGCGAAGCCCGAGCTGCCTATGCGGCCCTACGACAAGCGCTAGGGAAACTTGATGGTCGTCCCCGCGAAGGCGGGGACCCCGTCTCAAAAAGGGAGACCGCGCTGATCGGACTTGCTAGTTTTCCAACCTGGGTCCCCGCCTTCGCGGGGACGACTTCGGACTTTTCCTAGATCTGCCGGCAGAGATCTATCTCAATGTAGCGGCCAGCGGCCTGCTGACAGGGCTGGTCTACGGGCTGATGGCGCTCGGCCTGTCGGTCATCTTCGGCGTGGTGCGGGTCGTCAACTTCGCCCACGGCGAGATGATGACGCTCGCCATGTACTTGACGTTGGTGCTGTTCAGCGCCCTCGGCCTCGACCCGCTCGTGCTTCTCGTGCCGATCGCCGCGGCGCTCTTCGTCTTCGGTTACCTGCTCCAGCTTGGCCTGATCAATCCGTTCATCAATCGACCTGAGCACAGCCAATTCATGCTGCTCGTTGCGGTGGCGCTGGTCCTGGTGAACCTGCAGCTCATCGTTTTCGGCCCCGACGCGCAGGGCATCCGCACTGCGTACTCGTTCGACAGCTTCCAGCTTGGACCCTTGATCGTCGATGCAGCGAAGGTCTACGCCGCCGGCGCGGCGCTGCTGGTCGCCGCGGCCCTGTTTGCCTTCTTCCGCTTCACGCTGCTCGGCAAGGCGATTCGCGCCTGTGCCGACAACTACGAGGGGGCGCGCGTGGTTGGGCTGAACGTGAAGCGGCTCTACGCGCTGACCTTCGGCCTGGGGGCGGCTTGCGTGGGCGCCGCCGGCGCGATGCTCATGGCGGTGATCGACGTTACGCCGCAGATCGGACCGGCTTATACGCTGCTCGCCTTTGTCATCGTCATCACCGGCGGCCTCGGCTCGATGCCGGGCGCGCTGCTCGGCGGCGTGCTGATCGGCGTCACCGAAGCGCTCGGGGGCGTGCTCTTCACACCTTCTGCAAAAAGCATGTTCGCCTTCGGGCTGCTGGTTCTCGTGCTGCTCTTCCGCCCGCAGGGCATCCTCGGCAGGAAGACGGCGTGAGCCTGCTCGAGGGCGTACCGCGCCGCGGCCTGGTGCTGCTCGCGATTCTCCTCGCGCTCCTCCTGGTATTCCCGATGTTCGCCAGCGGCTACCTGCTCGCCGTTGGCTTCCTCGTCCTCTACTTCGCGTACGTCGGCCAGGCCTGGAACATCATGATGGGCTTCGCCGGCCAGCTGTCGCTCGGGCACTCGCTTTACGTAGGCCTCGGTGCCTACGCCGCGGCGGCGCTTTACGTGCATTTCGGCTTGAGCCCGTGGATCGGCCTCGGCGCATCGATCGCCGTGTGCGCGCTTGCCGGCGCGGTGATCGGCTTCCTCGCCTTCCGGTTCGGCGTCGCCGGCGTGTACTTCGCCATCCTCACCATCGCTTTCGCGGAGTTTGCGCGCATCGGCTTCGACCACTTCACTTGGGTGCGCGGCTCCTCGGGCCTTTTCCTGCCGGTGGCGAACTACATCGAGAATGACCTGTGGAACCTGCGCGGCAGCCCGGCGATGTTCTACTACCTGATGCTCGCCCTCGCTGTGGGCGCGTTCATTCTCTGCCATGCGATCCTGCGCAGCCGCATGGGCTACTACTGGCTCGCGATCCGCGAGAGCCCCGACGCGGCGCAGGCGCTCGGTATCAACCTTTTCCGCTACAAGATGATGGCCGTCATCCTGTCCGCGGCGATGACTTCGCTGGCCGGCGTGGTGTTCGCCTTCTACTACAACAACCTCTTTCCGGAGCAGATCTTCCACATCTCGCGCTCGATCGAGCTGATTCTGGGCCCGATCATCGGCGGCATCGGCACGCTGGTCGGTCCCCTTGTCGGCGCGTTCCTCCTCACCGCGCTCGCCGAAGGGATGCGCGAGCTCATGCTGCAGCTCGGCATCGAGGTCCCGGGCGTGAAGCAGGTGTTCTACGGCATCTGCCTGCTAGTCGTAGTCATGTTCCTGCCCGACGGCGTCTGGCCGCCGCTGGCGCGGAAACTGCGGTTGGACCGCTAAAAATGCTGAGCGTCAGCCGTGTCTCGAAATCGTTTCGCGGGCTGCGCGCAGTGCACGAGGCGTCCTTCGAGGTCCCGCAAGGCAGCATCAATGCCCTGATCGGCCCAAACGGCGCGGGCAAGACTACGATCTTCAACCTGATCGCCGGTGTCTACGCACCGGATGCGGGAGAGATTCTGTTCGAAAACAAAAGAATCGACCGGCTTCGCCCCGATCAGGTCTGCGCGGCCGGTATCGGCCGCACTTTCCAGCTGGTCAAGCCGTTCGCCGGGCTTTCGGTCCTCGACAACGTGATCGTCGGCGCGCTTCACAAGGAGAGAACCGTGAGCGGCGCGCGCGTGCTTTCGCTTTCCATATTGAGAAAACTTGGGCTGGAGGCGAAAGCGGCCCAGCCCGCCGCATCGCTTACCCTGCCCGACCGCAAGCGCCTCGAGGTCGCACGCGCTCTCGCCACCCGCCCGCGCCTGCTTCTGCTCGACGAGGTCATGGCCGGGCTTCGGCCCACGGAATGCGACCAGATGGTGCAGGTGTTCCGCGACATGAACCGCGCCGACGGCCTCACCATCCTGCTGATCGAGCATGTGATGCGCGCAGTCATGGCGCTCGCGAAACACATCGGCGTGCTCCACCACGGCGAGGTCATCGCCCGCGGCACTCCCGAGGAGATCGTGCGCCACTCGGCGGTGCTGGAGTGCTATCTCGGCGAAGAAACCGAAGTATGAGTTTTCTTTCGGTGGAGAAGCTGGACCTCTACTACGGCGACGCCCAGGCGCTCTCGGAGGTCAGCCTCGAGGTCGGCAAGGGCGAGATCGTGGCCATCGTCGGCGCGAACGGCGCCGGAAAGTCCTCGCTCATCCGCTGCATCGCCGGGATCGAGACCGCGCGCGCCGGGAAAGTCGTCTTCAAGGCAAGAACGATCTCCGGTCTGGAATCGCACGCCATCTGCGATCTCGGCATCGGCCAGGTCGCGGAAGGCCGCCAGGTGTTCCCGAGTCTCACCGTGCTCGAGAACCTGCAGATGGGCGCGATGGTGCCGCGAGCCCGGGCGACGGCGAAGCGCACTCTAGAGGACGTGTTCGCGCTCTTTCCGCGCCTCGCCGAGCGCCGGCACCAGCTCGCCGGCACGATGTCGGGCGGCGAGCAGCAGATGGTCGCGATCGGCCGCTGCCTGATGGGCGCGCCCGAGCTCATTATGTTCGACGAGCCCTCGCTCGGCCTCGCGCCCCTGGTGGTGCAGGAAGTCCTGCACACCATCCGCCTGCTCAACAGCCGCGGCCTCACCATCCTGCTCGTGGAGCAGAACGTCGCGGTGTCGCTCAAGATCTCCAACCGCGCCTACGTGCTGGAAAACGGTCGGATCGTCATGAGCGGCACCGGCGACAAGCTCCTGCGCGATGACCGCGTGCGGCAGGCTTATTTGGGGCTGTGACGGTCCTCGTAGACTCTGCCCAGGCCATATCCGACCATGGCGCCGCCCAGAGTGCCGACCTTGCCGCCGTCGCTGACCGCTGCCCCGATTGCAGCACCGGTAGCCGTACCGATCATGCGCTCCTTCGTGGCACAGCCGGCGAGGCCGACGAACGAAGCGATTAGTGCGATTCCGATACCTGACCTCAACATTGCGTGCTCCTCATGAAAGTTAAACGGCACGCACGCATTCAATCAGCGCTCGGCGCTACAGTCCGTATCAGGTTGTTACCGTTAGTAACGCCCCTCCGGTGAAGCCGGTCATCGCGATCCACGGTGGCGCCGGGGTCATGCGCCGCGACGAGCCGGGCGCCGCGCATCGCGCGGTGCTCGAGGAGGCGCTCGAGGCGGGCTACGACATCCTCAGAGCAAATGGCTCGAGCCTGGACGCGGTCGCGGCGGCCGTCGTGGTGCTGGAGGACTCCCCGCTTTTCAACGCCGGCCGGGGCTCGTGCTTCACCGCCGACGGCGAGATCGAGATGGATGCTTCAATCATGGACGGCGCGACGTTGCGCGCGGGCGCCGTCGCAGCGGTGCGGCGCATCCGCAATCCGATCCTGGCTGCGCGGCTCGTGATGGAGAAGACGCGGCATGTACTCCTCGCCGGGGCCGGGGCCGAGCGCTTCGCACGCCAGCAGGGATTGAGATTGGAATCTCAAAGCTACTTTCGGACCGCAAAGCGGCTGGCGGCATTGCGCAAGAATTTGAAGGACTATCACGGCACGGTGGGCGCGGTGGCGCTCGATTCGGACGGAAGGCTCGCGGCCGCGACCTCGACCGGCGGCTACACCGGGAAGATGCCCGGGCGCGTCGGCGATTCGCCGCTCATCGGCGCGGGGACCTACGCGGACGATCGCGCCTGCGCGGTGTCCGGTACGGGACTGGGCGAGGCGTTCATTCGCGCTGCCGTCGGCCACGACGTGTGCGCGCGCATGCTCTATGCGAAGGTTTCGCTGGCAAGCGCAGCGCGTGCCGCGCTGGAAAGCGTCGCCAATGTCGGCGGCGACGGCGGCCTCATCGCCGTCGATCGGCGAGGTAATGTGGCGATGCCGTTCAACAGCGAAGGCATGTTCCGCGCCTGTATCGACCGGCGCGGCCGACGCAGCCTCGCGATCTTCTGATTACTCGACCTTGACCCCCGCGGCTTTGACCACCTTCTCCCAGCGCGCGAGGTCATCGCGCACCTGGGCGCCGAACACCTCCGGCGTATTGCCCACGGGCTCGATGCCGAGCGTGGCATAGCGCTCTTTCACGAACGGCGACTGCAGCACCGCGGCGAGCTCCTTCTGCAGTCGCGCGACCACGGCGGGCGGGGTCTTGGCCGGCGCGAAGATGCCGACCCAGGAGTTCACGTCGAACCCGGAGACGACGCCGCTCTCGTTGAAGGTCGGCACGTCGGGCAGCGCGCCCGATCGCTTGGCGCTCGGCACGCCAACCGCGACGAGCCGCCCGCTGCGCACGTGCTGCTGCGCGCTCGCGATTGCGGTGAAGACCAGGGGAATCTGGCCGCCGACGACGTCGACCACCGCCGGTCCGCCGCCCTTGTACGGCACGTGCTCGAGCTGCGCGCCAGTGCGCTGCTTGAGGAGCTCGCCCGCGAGGTGCGGCGTACCGCCGGTGCCCGAAGTGCCGTAGGGAAACGGCTTGGTCTTCGCTTTCTCGACCAGGTCGCCGAGGTTGCGCACCCCGGCCGAGGGGTGCGCGACGAGAATCAGCGTCGCGTCGCCGAGCTTGGTGACGGGCGTGAAGTCGCCGAGCGTGTCGAACGGGATCTTCGGGAACACATGCGGGTTGATCACCATCGTGCCGTCGAACCCGAGCAGCAGTGTGTAGCCGTCCGGTGCAGCCTGCGCGGCCTGCTGCGTGCCGATATTGCCGCTTGCGCCGGGACGGTTCTCGACGATCACCTGCTGCCCGAGCCGCACGCCGAGCGGCTCGGCCACCACGCGCGCGCTGTTATCGGCGACGCCGCCCGGAGCGAACGGCACTAGAATCCGGACGGGTTTGGACGGGTAGTCCTGCGCGAGCGCCGCGCTCGCCAGCATCGCGGCAATGCATCCGATCAGCGTTCTCATGTCTTCCCTGAAAGTCGAGTTGAAATACGCGCCGCTGCCCTGGATCGGCGTGCTTGCCTGGCATTACTGGTTCGTCGTCTCCGACGAGACCGGGCGCCATCGCTGGGAAGTATGGCAGACCAAGAACGCCGGCGGCTCCTGCATCGGCCACGTCCATCTGGACCTCAAGCATCCCGACGCCGGCGTGGGCGGCGGGCCCTCGCGCGTTGCCATCGAATGGAACGGCGAGCCCGCCCGGCGGATCGCCGAGATTCTGGCGAAGGCGCAAACCTACCCGTTCTGCCAGCGCTACCGACTGTGGCCGGGGCCGAACAGCAACAGCTTCGTCGCTTGGGTGCTGCACCAGGCGGGGGTCGAGTACGCGCTCGACCCTCGGGGAATCGGCAGAAGCTACTTTGCCGCGAAGCAGTAGAAGAGGCCGTCGCCGCCCGAGCCGCGCAACGCCTCCTGGCTGCAGCCGCGCGAGGGATGCGACGAGTTCCAGGACCTCGCCGCCTCGGTGTCGCTCAGGCCCACGCGGTCGTGGTGCCCGACCATCGCCGCGCCGTCGCCGCTCTTCGTCCAGTTGCCGCAAGTCATGTCCTTGTCGCTCGCGATCGCCCGCCCGTCGGGCGCGGAGCCGGTGAGGATGTCGTGCCGGTTCGGACTGTCGCCGCGGCCGTTGACCGGCTGGCCCTTTTCGTCAAGCCCGGTCTGCTTGCTGACCTTGCTCTTGGCGTGCAGGTCGTCGAGGTTGCGCGCGATTTCCTCGCCTTTCGCGTTCTTCCACGGCCCGTTGCCGATCCGGTCGCGGGCGTTGACCTTGTCGGTGCTGAGATACGCCCGCCACTGACGCTGGCCGGCGCCGGCGGCCTTGGCGAGGGCCTGGCAATGCCGGTCCGCGCCCTCGAGGCCGCCGAGGTCGGCGCCCCGGCCCGGCCCGGCGCTGGTGATGAAGAAGGTCATGTCCTTCTGCTGCGCGTGAACCATGCTTGCGAACAACGAGAGCGCCAAAGCTGCGATGGTGGATTTCATGAATTCCTCCGGTAGGCACGCAAACACCGGCGGGCGCTAAGATATTTCAATGCGCGCGCTATTTGCGTTTGTACTGATACTGGCTTTCTCTTTCAATGCTTGCGCACAGGACGCCTGGCCCAGCCGCCCGCTGCGCTTCATCCTGCCCTTCCCGCCCGGCGGCGGCACCGACATTCTCGGACGGCTGATCGCGGAGCGGCTGTCCGCCGGGCTCGGCCAGCCCGTAGTCACCGAGAACCGCGGTGGCGCGGGCGGCAACGTCGGCGCGGAAGCCGCGGCGCGCTCGGCGCCGGACGGCTACACCATCGTGCTCGTGGCGCCTTCGCTCGCCATCAGCCCGACGCTCTACTCGAAGATCAACTACGACCCGGTGAAGGACTTCGCGCCGGTGAGCCTGGTCGCGACGGTGCCGAACGTGATGATCACGCAGCCCTCGCTCCCCGGGCAGCTGCAGGAATTCATCGCCTTCGCCAGGACCAAGCCCGGCGCGCTCAACTTCGGCTCGGGCGGCGCCGGCACCTCCAACCATCTCGCGGGCGAGCTGTTCAACATCGTCACCGGCGCGAAGCTAGTTCATATCCCCTACAAGGGCGTGAACCTCGCGATGCAGGACGTGCTCGCCGGGAACGTTCACCTGGTGTTCATCGGTATCCCGGCCGCCGCGCCCCACATCAAGGCCAGCAAGTTACGTGCGCTCGCGCTGGTCGCCCCGCAGCGCTCGAGCGCGCTGCCCGACGTGCCTACCGTTGCGGAAGCTGGTCTCAAGGATTTCGAGGTCACGACGTGGTACGGCGTGCTCGCGCCGGCAGGCACGCCAAGAAGTGTGATCACGAGATTGAACGGAGAGCTGATGAAGATCATGCACTCGCCGGAGCTGACGGAGAAGCTCGCCGCGACCGGCACCGAGCCGCTCACCAGCACGCCCGAGGAGTTCGCTGCCTACATCCAGCGCGAGATCGCCAAATGGGGCGACGTCGTACGCAAGGCGGGCGTCAAGGCGGACTGATGAACCGGGCCGCACGCGCCGTACTTCTCGCGCTCCTGCTCGCGGCGTGCGGCGCGCACGCGCAGGGCGAGGCGCTGGTGGTGTTCATGCGCTCGAGTCTCCTCGCCAACGGGTCCACGGCAGCGCTCTTCGACGTAAGCGATCCGGAAACACGTTTCATCGGCATCATCGACAACGACACCAAGGTCGCTCACTCGGTCAAGCCCGGAACGTACACTTTCATGGTGGTCGCCGAGACGGCCGATTTCATGCAGGCCACGTTCGCGGCCGGGCATACCTACTACGCGATGGTGACACCGCGCCTGGGGGTATTCAACGCGCGCTTCTCGTTTCGTCCCCTGCGCCAGGACGAGCTGGACGGCCCGGAGTTCGAGCGTTGGGATTCCGGCACGCGCCTGGTGACCAATACGGCAGAGTCACGCAACCGGGCGCAGAACGCGGGCGACGTCAGTTCCAAGCGCGCTCAGTACTGGCCGGAATGGAGCGCGAAACCCGAGGCGCAGCGCGCCTCGCAAACGCTGCGGACCGTGGATGGCAAGCCCACGCCGACGCTCGCCGCCGCCCCGGCGCTCCGGGGTGCAGCGCGCGTGGAGACCGTCTTCTGGGACAGCATCCGCGCGAGCAGCCAACCGGACGACTTCCGCACTTATCTCGAGCAGTATCCGAACGGCATGTACGCCGCAGCGGCGCGCGAGCGGCTTGCCGCGCTCGCGCCCGCGCCGGCAACCGCCGTCGTCGCGGCCGCGGTGCCCGCGGGACCGCCGCCGCTGCCGCTCTCGAGCGGCGGCGGCTTCCCCAGCGCCGGCGACGCCTGGACCTACCGTCTCATCGTGCCGAAGCGCGCCTCAGGGCCGACACGACGCAAGTACGAGGTGAAGATCGCCTCGGCTTCGAGCACCGAGATCGTCGAGCGCTACGAGCTCGAGGCCGGTCCGTCGCGCGAGCAGAAGCACTGGTCGGGGGCCTACCTGGTCGGCTCGGGCGCGTCGGTGTTCTCGCCCTACCTCGCCGCGTTCCGCGATCTCTCCGCGCAGCCGCCGCTCGGCCTGATCGAGATCGCCGACCCGGTGTGCGGCGGACGTGTCACCTGCTATGTCAAGGCGCGCGTGGTCGGACGTGAAGTGGTGAGTGTGCCGGCGGGCAACTTCGAGACCGTGAAGGTCAGGGTGGATCACGCCTGGCACGGCGGGCGCGGCATTTCGATGAACACCGGCATCACCCCGAGCAGCCGCGAGCTCTACGTCTGGTACGCGCCGGCCGTGAAGCGCGCCGTGAAGTTCTCCAGCCGCTCGGCCGGCCGCACGCGAGAAGCGCCGTTCGAGGCCGATTTCGATCTTGAGCTCGAGTCCTACCAGCTCAAGTAGCTAGCGCAGATACCTTTCCTGCAGCGTGCGCCGAATGAAGGCGCGAGCCTGCTCGCGATCGAACGCGGCGCCCTCAGCGAGCTTGTCGGCGTACTCGAAGAACGGCCTGAAGAGCTGCGCCTGGTCCACCGGCGCGCGCACGCTGAAGCGCCCGCGCGCCTCCTCGAGCTCGCGCCACGCCGCGCGCACCTCGGCCCAGAACGGCTCGGTGCGCTTGTAGTAGGCCTCGCCCGGACCGAAGTCGTAGTCGCGGATGCGCTCGTAGCGAGCGACCCCGTATTCCCGGGCCAGAAGCTTCTTCTGATTCAGGGCGTATTTGAGATTGTTCTCTTCCTGCACCCAGCCGGTCGGCGTGATGGTGTGGCGGTTGGTGCCGACGAGCACGTCGTAGTCCTTGCGCACGCTGAACTCGCGCCGCGGCAACGGTCGCCAGGTCTCGCCGCTCAGCCAGGTCGACACCCCCTCGGTATGCTCCCATCGCCCGAGCGACGCATAGCGGGGCGAATCGTCGACCTGCAGCACCGTCTGCGTCCAGGCGCCGCGACGCTGGACCTCATTGGTCGCGCGGCGCGTCCAGCTGTTCGCGCCCTCGTAGGCCAGCAGCGCCGGCGCTTCGTAGCGCCATTCCTGCCGCCAGTGGCGCACCACCATCGGCTCGCTCACCTTCTTCTCATCGAGCCGCATGCGCATTACGAGGATGTGCTGCAAGGCGACGAAGTCCGGGCGGTCCTCCGCCACGAACACATACTCGGTGCCCCAGCTCTGGTAGGGCGCATCCTGCTTGAGCGACGGGTCGAAGCGCACCACCTCGAGGAAATCGAAGCTCACGCGATAGGGGCCCGCCATGGCGAGGATCGCGCGCCGGTCCCTCTCCTGCGCGCTGAGGCCCGGCTCGTTCAGGCGCCGCCAGGCCTCGCCCGGCGCCGCGTCGAGCGTCACCGGCGCGCCGCGCGTGGTGGCGCCGCGCGGCTTGAGCGCGCCTTCGTCGAGCGGCCAGGCGAAGATGAACTGCTTCGGCTCGGCCGCCTGCGCGGCGAAGCCCAGCGCCAAGAGCATCAGGACAAAAAGCCTCATGCGTCGCCCCAGACCTCGCGTGCGGTATCGACCACCAGTCGCAGCTTCGCTTCCTGCTCGGCGAAGCCCAGCATGCTGCCCTTCTCGTGGCTGGCGAAGCCGCATTGCGGGCTGATCGAGAGCTGCTCCACCGGTACGTAACGCGTCGCGTCGTCGATTCTGCGCTTGAGCAGGTCCTTGCTTTCGAGCGACGGCACCTTGGTCGAGACCAGCCCGAGCACCACGCGCTTGCCCCTTGGCATGAAACGCAGCGGCTCGAAGCCGCCGGCGCGCTCGCTATCGTATTCCAGGAAGAAAGCGTCGACCTCCAGCCGGTTGAAGGCCTTCTCGGCGATGCGCTCGTAGCCGCCCTCGGCGATCCACTTGCCCATGGCGTTGCCGCGGCACATGTGCACGCCCACTGTCATGCCGGAAGGGCGCGCGCGCACCACCCGGTTGATGAGCTCGATATAGAGATCGATCAGTTTCTCGGCGTCGTCGCCCCGGGCGCGCACCGCGTCGCGCAGCTTCTGGTCGCAGAGCAGCGTTTGCGCCACTTCGTCGATCTGGAGGTAGCGGCCGCCGACGGCGTGCAGCGCCTCGATCTCCTCGCGGTACACGCGCACCACGTCGTCGAAGAACCGGCCCAGATCGGGATAGACGTCGCGGTCGACGCAGTTGCGCCCGCGCGGGTAGTGGAGATACGACGGCGCGGGGAGGGTCGCCTTGACCACGCGTTGCGTGTTCTTTATCGAGAAAGCGACTTCGTCGGCGACGATCGGCCCGGTGCGCCGGATCCGCGTCACCGCGACCGGCGCCGAGCCGACCCGCATCACGTTGCCGGCGTCGTCGCGCTGCAAGTCCACGTTGCCGACCGCTTCCGCGCGCGCGAAGCCCGCGACCTTCGAGACGAACCCGAGCCGCCAGGATTCGCGGCGAAACTCGCCGTCGGTGACCACGTTGAGGCCCAGGCTCTCCTGCCACCGGAGCGCTTCGCGGATGCTTTCATCCACGCGAGACCGATCCGCGAGCAGCTGCTTCGGCCGCAGCAGGCTGCCGATGTGCTCGGCCCGAAACGGGGGCGCGCTCACGAGCGTACGAGCAGCGCGACGGGCAGCGTGGCGAACACCTGCGCGAGGCTCAAGCGCCCGCGGGCCTCGTGGCGCTCGCCGGTCAGCACGTTGAGGTATCGGCCCTCCACGGCCAATCGCGCCTCGGCCCAGGCCTTCGCGCCGAGCGGTGCAATGTCGTCGGACTCCATCAGCCGCGAGCACAGCCGCGGCGCGACGGCGATCACCGAAGCGGAGCCTTCCGAGAGCATGAATGCGATGATGTTCTCTTCGCGTCCGCCATCGGCGTAGAGCGGCGTGTATTTCGCAGCACCATGGAACAGCCCGGGAAGCTTTTTCCGCACCTCGAGACCCTTTCGAATGACGTGCAGCTTCGCCCGCCCATCCGCGAGGTTCCTAAGGAGGTCATTGGAATTGTCGAGCAGCTTCCTGCGCAGCTCGTAGTCGACCGGCCGCCGGTTGTCGGGATCGACCAGGCTGAAGTCCCACAGCTCGCTGCCCTGGTAGTAGTCCGGTACGCCGGGCGAGGTAACCTTGACCAGCGCCTGCGACAAGCCGACGAGCAGGCCGAGGTGCGCGAGCCGCGCGACGGTGTTTTTCACGTCGGAAATGAACTCGCCGTTCCCGAGGGAGTCCTCGACGAAGCGCTCGAGCGCCTGCTCGTATTCGCCATCCGGGTTGATCCAGCTCGTGTGCTCCTTCGCCTCGCGTGCCGCCTTCAGCATGTAGGCCTTCAGGCGCTCGACGAGCTCGGCTGAAGACTCGCCCGGCCAGACGCCGGTCAGCGCCTGGTAGAAGTGGTACTGGTCGTTGCGTGAAACCTCGGTCTTGTTCATCAGGCTCCAGCGCCGCAGCGTAATGCGCCAGCCCGAGGCCATCTCGGAAAGCACCGCAAGCCGCGCGCGCACGTCCTCCGAGCGCTTGGTGTCGTGGGTGGAGCTGCCGAGCATGGTGTAGGGCCAATGCCGCGCGCGCTCTTCCGCCGCGGCGTGGAATTCCTTGAGCGAGAAGCCGAACTGTGACGGGTGGCCGCCGACCTCGTTCAGCGCGATAAGGCGGTTGTAGCGGTAGAACGCGGTGTCCTCGACGCCCTTCGCCACCACCGGCGCGGTGAACTGTTGGTAGCGCATCGAGAATCGCAGCATTTCATTCCTTCGCCTCCCTGGGGGTGTATTTTCCAGGAGCAGGACGCTGCGTACGAAGTCGAACACGCTTGGATCGGCGATGCGGCTGGCGCGCTTCGCGGCCCGTACCGCCTGGTCGATCACGTCGCGATCGTTGTCCGACAAGCCGCGCGGCGAGATATAGGTGCGGTACACCGGGAACTGCGCGGCGATCTCGGCCAGCGCCTTGCGCAGGCCGCTCGCGGTGTAGTCTCGCGTATAGCGATTGCCGGCCGCGATGCGCGCCAGCCAGTTCGACAGCATGTGCAGCTCGGCCGCGAGCGTGGTCGCCATGATGAGCCAGCGGCTCTCGCGCGCGATCGCGCCGAAGCTGCGCCGATCGCCGGTGAAGCGTTGGTAGATGCGATCGAAGCGAGACTCGGCAGCGGAGTCGATAAAGACCCCGGTAAGCAGGTTGACGAAGCGGTAGCCCGTCTCACCGTGTACCGGCCAGTCGCCGGGCAGCTTCTCGTGGTCGGCGAGGATTTTCTCGAGCACGATCCAGCGGCGCGGAAAGAGCTCGGCAAGCCGCTCGAAGTACTGGCGCGGATCGGCCAGGCCGTCTGGATGGTCGATGCGCACGCCGTCGATTCCGCCACGCTTCGCTAGCCGCGCGACCAGGCCGTGCGTCGCCTCGAATACCGTGCGGTCCTCCATCCTCACGCCCGCGAGGTCGGTGATCTCGAAGAAGCGCCGGTAATTGATCTCGTCGGATGCGACGCGCCAGTAGGAGAGGCGGTAGTACTGCTTTTCGAGCAGTCGATGGAGCGCGAGGGAATCCCTGGGAGCAGTCTTGAGGCCGTACTGGCTCTTCGCGTTCAGCGGAAATCGGTGGTCGAAGTAGCGCACGCTCCATTTGCCGCCTTTGCGCTCGACCTTCAATTCCTCGAGCGCCTCGCCGTAATGCTTCCCCAGCACCGGCAAAAGCAGCTTGCCGTGCGCCCAGTCGATGTCGAAGAAGCGCGCGTACGGGGAGGCCCTGCCCTTCTCCAGCACGTCGAGCCACCACGCGTTGTCGGCGTGCAGCACGCCCATGTGGTTGGGCACGAGGTCGATGACCATGCCCATCCCATGTTTTTTCAGGGTTCGCATGAGCTCGTTGAGCTCGGCCTCGGTGCCGATCTCGGGATTGACCTGGTTGTGGTCGATCACGTCGTAGCCGTGCGAGCTGCCCGGCCTCGCCTTGAGGAAGGGTGAGGCGTAGAGGTGGCTGACGCCGAGCTTCGCCAGATAGGGCACGAGCCTGGTCGCGTCGCTGAAGCGGAAGTCCTTGTGGAACTGCAGTCGGTAGGTCCCGACCGGGACCACGACCGGCGCGCCCCTGGCGATGCTCCTCTCGCGCATCACCTCGGCCAGGGCCGCGACGCGCGGCGCTGCGTTCCAGCGCTCGAGGGCGAGCGGCAGCTTGCGCCGCCAATTCGGATGCTGATCCACCGTCCCCGGGAGGTTCGCCTGCTCGAGCATCTCGAACACGTCTTCGGGCTGCACCATGGCGAGCTTCGCCGGGGTGCGCGCGATGAAGGCATGCGCCGAGCGCGCCGCTCGATCGAGGCCTTCCTGCCGGAGGATGCGCGCGATCCGCTCCTTGTCCGCTTCCCGCGCGGCGGCTTCCTTCGCGAAATCGACCGTCAGACCGAGCCGCCGCCTCATCTTGAGGTCGTGCGCCTCCCAGTAGCCGCGCCACGTCGGCAGATCGTGGGTGGTGACGCAAACCAGCGCCTCGCGGGGATAGTCTTTCGACGGCTGGTTCTCGAACAGCAGCGGCCGGTATGAAAGCACGCCGGCTTCGTTGAGCGCAGCGCGCATCTCGGCGGTGACCGTGCCGAGGTCCTCGCCGATCACCAGGCAGCGTGCGCGGCGGCTCTCGGCGGCGAGGATGGCGAGCAGCTCGCGGAACGGATAGTTGACGTAGCCGCCGCGCTCCGGTTTTTGGCCGCCGGGTACCCACCAGAGGCGCGAGAGCGCCATGACGTGGTCCATGCGCAGCGCCCCGCCCGCCGGCATGTTCGCGCGCAGGAGGTCGATGAACGGCCGATAGGCCTTGGCGCGCAGCGCGCGCGGCGAGTACGGCGGCAGCCCCCAGTCCTGGCCGAGCGGATTGAATTCGTCCGGCGGCGCGCCGCACGACGCGCCCACCGCGTACGCGTCCTGGTCCGACCACACCTCCGCCCCGCCGCGGTCCGCGCCGAGCGCGAGATCGACGTACAGCCCGAGCGGCATGCCAAGCTCCTGCGCGTGGCGTTGCGCGGCGTCGAGCTGCTGGCGCGCGATCGATTGCAGCCAGGCGTGGAAGGCGACGCGCCGTGCGTTCTTTCTTGAGAAAATCCGGGTCGCTTTGGAGCCTGGATCCTGAAACTGTGTGGGCCAGCTCTCCCAGCCGCCGCCGAATTTTTCGCGCAGCGCCTCGAACACCGCGAAATCGCGCAATGCCTTCGTCGGAAGCTGGACTCGCTTTCCGGGGAAGAGGCTCTCCAAAGCCTCGAGCTTCACCCGCCGTACCGCGTCGTAGTCGACGAGCTCTGCATCGCGCAGCGCCTGCAAGCGCTTGCGGAGCCGCGGGTTCTCCTCGAAGCCCGGCACTGACGTGACATCGATGTAGAGCACGTTGAGCGCGTGGCGGCTCGACGGGCTGTAGGGACTGCCCTGGGTCGCATGCAGCGGATTCACGCCGACCACCGCGGCGCCCAGGCGCGCGGTGACTTCGATCAGCTTCTTCAGGTCGGTGAAGTCGCCGATGCCCCAGTTGCGCTCCGAGCGCAGGCCGTAGAGCTGGGTCATGAAGCCCCACAGCCGCTGGCGCGCGAGCACCTCGGGCTGGTAGCAGCGCCCGGTCTCCAGCTCGACCTTCCCTGCCTTGCGCGCCGGCCCCATCGCCTTGAGCAGCGCGGCGCGCACCTGCGGATCGATCGCCCTTTCCTTGCCCCAGACGTCCAGGTAGCTGGACGCCACCTCCACGGTCACTCGCTGATCCACCAGTTCACCGACCAGGGTGCGCCAGGCTTGCCGTTGGACCAGAGGGACGCATGTTTCGGCGCATCCTTCACCGCGACGGGCTCCTGCCCGCAGTTGGCAATCAGCGTCAACCGGTCCCACTTCACCTCGAAGGCGCGCTCGCCGAGCATCCGGTACCGGCCCGCGCGGAACTCGCGCGGCGCGATCGCGCGCGCACGGAGTTGGAGCAGCTTCTTGTAGTGCGCCAGCCAGGTGGCGTCGCGCTTGTTCCAGTCGAGCACGCACTCGCGGAAAGTGCTTTCCGCCAGCGGGTCGGGGACCGAGCCCGCGAAGGAAGCGAAGCGGCTGAATTCCTCGCGCCGGCCATTGCGCACCGCTTCGCCGAGCTCGCCCTCAAAGTCGCAGAAGAAGAGGAACGGCTGCGTGCACCCCCATTCTTCGCCCATGAAGAGCAGCGGTGGCGATGGCGCGAGCAGCTGGATTGCCGTCAGGGTCTTGAGGATGCGCTCGTTGCCAAGCCGGGTAATGCGTTCTCCCAGCGCCCGGTTGCCGATCTGGTCGTGGTTCTGCAGGAAGTCGATGAAGCACGACGACGGCAGGTGCGCGCTCGGCTCGCCGCGCGCTTCCTTGCTGAACGGCGACACTTCGCCCTGGTAGGCGTAGCCCTCGGCGAGGCAGCGCGCGAGGTGCTTCGCCGGGGCGTCGGCATAGGCGACGTAGTAGCCGTCGGACTCGCCGGTAGCGAGCACGTGGTAGGCGTGGTGGGAATCGTCGTTCCACTGCGCGGTGTAGCGGCCCGGTCCGATGAAGCGCGCCTGGTTGGCGTCGTTCTCCAGCACGAGATGCTTGCCGGCGGGGATCGAGGCGCAGATCTCGTCCAGGATGTGGCGCGGCGAGTCATCGATGATCGCGTGCACGGCGTCGAAGCGCAGACCGTCGAAGCGGTATTCCTCCAGCCAGTAGCGCACGTTATGGAGGAAGAATTCCCTTACGACAGAATTCGTGTAATCGATCGCCGCCCCCCACGGCGTCTTGTGCCGCTCGGTGAAGAACTGCGGCGCGTAGCGCGGGAGGTAGTTTCCCTTCGGGCCGAAGTGGTTGTAGACCACGTCGAGCAGGACCATCAGTCCCGCGGCGTGCGCCGCATCGATGAGCGCCTTCAGCTGCTCGGGCCGCCCGTACGCGGAATCGGGCGCGAACGGCAGCACGCCGTCGTAGCCCCAGTTGCGCTTGCCGGCGAAGTCGGAGAGCGGCATCAGCTCGATCGCCGTGATGCCGAGGTCCGCGAGATGCTTGAGCTTCTTCGCGGCGCCGGCATACGTGCCTTCGGGAGTGAAACTGCCGACGTGCAGCTCGTAGATCACCGCCTCGCGCCACGGCCGACCCGTCCACGCGTGATCGCTCCACCTGTAGGCCTGCGGCGCGATCACCTCGCTCGGACCCTCGACGTCGCGCGGCTGGAAGCGCGACGCGGGATCGGGCACGAGCAGCTCGCCGTCGATGCGGTACTGGTAGAGGCTGCCCGCGCCCGCCTGGCGCTCGGTGTGCTCGAACCACTCGCCGGCCTTGGCCATCGGAATGGACTTCTGCGCGACGACGAGGTCGACGCTCTTCGCCGCGGGCGCCCAAAGGCGAAAGCGCACGCCGCCCTGCGCCAGCACCTCGGCGCCGAACGGCATCGAATGCCGGTGGGCTATCTTTTCCTGCGCGGCCACCATCGCTCCAGCATTTCCGCAGCCCATTCCTTGCCGCCGAGGCCGAAGGCGAGCGCGAGCGCGAAGACCACGCCGGCGAGCACGATGAGGAAGGTCTGGCGCACGATGTCGCCGCCGACGTTCACCTGGTCGAGCGCGATCAGCACTACGAAGGCGAGGATCGCGTACTGCGCGAGCCGGCCGAGGACCTCGGCGTCCTGCAGGTGGATGTTGCGGCAGTAGGCGATCACCGCATTGCCGACGAAGCGCGCGAAATACGCGCCGAACGCGAGGATAAGGAGCGCGACCATCACCTTCGGCAGGAACCAGACCACGCGCCCGAGGAGATCGGTGATGTACTCGAGGCCCAGCAGGTTGAAGCCGATAACCAGCGAAGCAAGGATCACCAGCCAGTAGAACAGCAGCCCCAGGATATCGGTGGTGTCGGAGCGGATGCCGCCGTCGCGCAGGAAATTGTCCATGCCGGCGCGCTCGGTGAGCACGTTGAAGTTCACCGCGCGCAGGCCCTTGACGATCGCGAAGCGCACCATCTTGGCCACGATCCAGCCGGCGAGCAGGATGAGAAGCGCGAGCCCGATGCGCGGCAGGATGTCGCCCAGGCGCAGGAGAAAGCCGCGCAGCGGCTCAAGCGACCAGTCGATCGTGTTCATTTTTTGCCTCCAAGCATGCCGAGCACCCCCGAGAGGGGCACGTGCATCCAGTTGGGACGATTGTTGATCTCGTAGCGCAGCTCGTACAGCACCTTCTCCAGCTCGAACAGCATCAGCAGGCCGGTAACGTCGTCGAACGAGGCGTACAAGCCGCTGTCCCTTGTCGCCTGTGCATACGCCTTCAGGAAGGCGCGGCGCACCTCGGCCTCCCACGTGTCGAGCGCTGCGTCCTTGTCGGAGGTGACCGCCGCCTGCCCGCCGGTCAGCCCGCTCACGTAGCGATTGCGCGCGCTCCACTTCGCGTAGCTGAACGAGCGCAGCATGCCGGCCACGTCGCGCAGCGGCGAATGCTTGCGCCGCGTGTCGGCGAGCGGACGCGAGGGCTCGCCCTCGAAATCGATGATCACGAAGTCGTTGTTCGCGATCAGCACCTGGCCGAGGTGATAGTCGCCGTGGTGGCGCGTCTTGAGCCCGGCACCCTTGGGCGCGGCGCAGGCGTCGATCAGGGCGAGGATCTCGGCGCGGCGCGCGAGCAGCGGCTGGGCCTTTTCATTCTTCTGCAGAAGCGAGAACGTCTGCTCCGCCTCCTGGCGCACCTTGGCCTTCCAGGCCTCGACATCCTGCGCGTCGATCGGCTCGGGCTCGAACGCCGGGTCGCCCGAGCGGATGGCGAACGCGCGGTGCAGCTCGCCGGTGCGCGTGGCGAGCGTCTGCACTAGCGCGAGATAGCCGCCGTGGGGCTCCTTTTGAGGGCTCAATTCGAGAAAGCGCTCGATGTAGGCGAGCGTGTAGCTCCACCCATCGCCCTGGTTGGGCACGTAGCCCTGGAGCAGGGCAAGGGTGGAAGGCTCGCCAGTTTTCGGAACGTATTCCACCGCGCCCGCGAGCGGCACGCAGTGCGGGAAGTGCGCCTGCTCGGTAAGGAAGCGGCCGATCTCGAACTCCGGGTTCATGCCGGCGCGCAGCCGCCGATAGCACTTCAGGAACAGGCGATCGCCGAGCTGCACCGAGGTGTTGGTGCTCTGCGTGTGCAGCGGGCCGAGCTGCAGGGTGGCGAGCTCGTCGCCCGCGAGCTTCGCGTACGCGCGCGTGCGCGTGAAGCGCAGCTGGCCGCTCGCGGTCGGCACGCTGCGCCCGGTGCCGATCGCCTTGACCACGTGGCGGCAGAAGCCCTCGTCGGCGATGGCGTCGGCAAGGACACCGACGTTCGCCTGCTGGCGCACGCGCGCCACCGTGACCGAGGCGAGCGCGCGTACGTGGTCCTCGTCGTCCTCCCAGCCGAGCGCCAGCGGCAGGAAATACAGGGCGTCTTTTATTTGAATCAACGACAAGAGCCAGCTGATGCCGCCCACGTCCCAGATCACGTAATCGACCAGCCCGGCACGCGCGACCGCCTCGCCTTTGGACGCATACCAGCGCTGCGCGACGATGAAGCGCGGCAGGACCTCGTTCTCGAGCTGGGCGCGCAGCTTCTCGGCCATGCCGATGCGCCAGGGCACGACCTGGTCGCGGAAGAAGCTCGTCCAGCTGTCGAACAGCACCAGCACCGGCGCCTCCTCGGACACGATCATTTCCTTGTGCCAGTCGGGCACCGGCGCGTCGGTCGCGAGGCGAAACCAGTAGAAGCCGTGCGCGGGCAGCGTAAGGAGATACGGCAGCTCGCCGATCGGCGGAAACGAGGTGCGGCCGAGCATCTCGACCGGCACGCGGCCCTTGAAGCGCTTGAGGTCGAGCTCGACCGGCTGCGCGGTGCGCGCGAGGTTGGCGACGCAAAGAATGGCGTCTTCACGGTATTCCCGCAAATAGGCGAGGACCTTGCGGTTACCGGGACGCAGGAACTGCAGGTTGCCCCGGCCGAAGGCGTGGCTCGCCTTGCGCGTGGCGAGCATGCGCTTCATCCAGTTCAGCTGCGAGCTCGGGTCGCGCTGCTGCGCCTCGACGTTGACCGCCTCGAAGCCGTAGACCGGATCCATGATTGGCGGCAGGTACAGGCGCTGCGGGTCGGCGCGCGAGAAGCCGGCGTTGCGGTCGGGACTCCACTGCATCGGCGTGCGCACGCCGTTGCGGTCGCCGAGGTAGATGTTGTCGCCCATGCCGATCTCGTCGCCGTAGTAGACGATCGGCGAGCCCGGCATCGACAGCAGCAGGCTGTTCATAAGCCGGACGCGCTCCGGGTCGTTCTCCATCAGCGGCGCGAGGCGCCGCCGGATGCCGAGGTTGATGCGCGCCTGCAGGTCGGTGGCGTAGGTCCGGTACATGTAGTCGCGCTCGCGGCTCGTCACCATCTCGAGCGTGAGCTCGTCGTGGTTGCGCAGGAAGATCGCCCACTGGCACTGCGACGGGATCTCGGGCGTCTGCTGCATGATCTCGACCAGCGGGTGGCGGTCCTCCTGCGCGATCGCCATGTACATGCGCGGCATGAGCGGGAAGTGGAACGCCATGTGGCACTCGTCGTCGTCGCCGAAGTACGGGCGCACGTCCTCGGGCCACATGTTGGCTTCGGCGAGCAGAAGCTTGTTCGGGTAGCTGCGGTCGATCGCCGCGCGGATCTGCTTCAGCACCACGTGCGTCTCGGGCAGGTTCTCGTTCGTGGTGCCCTCGCGCTCGATCAAGTAGGGAATCGCGTCCAGCCGGAAGCCGTCCACGCCGGTGTCGAGCCAGAATCGCATGGTGCGGAACACCGCCTTCAGCACGCTCGGGTTGTCGAAGTTGAGGTCGGGCTGGTGGCTGAAGAAGCGGTGCCAGTAGTACGCCTTCGCCACCGGATCCCAGGCCCAGTTCGAGCTCTCGGTGTCGGTGAAGATGATGCGCGTGCCCTTGTACTTCTGGTCCGAATCGCTCCACACGTAGTAGTTGCGCTTCGTCGAGCCCGCCGGCGCGCGCCGCGCGGCCTGAAACCAGGGGTGCTGGTCAGAGGTGTGGTTGACGACCAGCTCGGTGATCACCTTCAGGCCGCGGCGCTGCGCCTCGCGCACGAAGGCCTTGAAGTCGGCCATCGTGCCGTACTGCGGATGCACGTCGTGGTAGTCGGAGACGTCGTAGCCGTCGTCCTTGAGCGGCGAGGGATAGAAGGGCAGCAGCCAGATCGCCGACACGCCGAGCTCCTGGATGTAATCGAGCTTCGACATGAGCCCGGCGAAGTCGCCCATGCCGTCGTTGTTCGAGTCGTAGAACGCCTTGACGTGCAGCTGGTAGATGACCGCGTCCTTGTACCAAAGTGCGTCTTCCTTCACCGGCGCGGCGAGCTCAACGGTGGCAAGCCGGTTCACGTGCGTGTCACCTTGAACACGTGCGCCGGAAGCTTGTGCGGGCTGAGCTCGATGTAGTTGCGCGGCTTCGTCCAGCGGTAATGCCCGCCGCTCAGCAGGTCGTGCACCTCGCAAGGCGCGAAGTCGATCCAGCCCGATTGCGGGTGGTGCACGTCCAGGTTCACGACCACGAGGATCTCGTTGTCCCCGGCTTTCTTCGAGTAGGCGATCAACTGGCTGTTGTCCACGGGGTGGAACTGCAGGCTCCAGTCCGACTGCAGCGCCGCGTTTTCCCTTCTGAGCGTATTCAGCCGGGTGATCATTGGGGCGAGACTATCGGCGCGCTCCAGGTCCCAGCGCTTGAGCTCGTACTTCTCCGAGTTCAGGTACTCCTCGCTGCCGGGCTCGCGCGGCGTGCGCTCCTGCAGCTCGTACGCCGGCCCGTACATGCCGTAGTTCGCCGCGGCGGTGGCCGCGAGCACCGCGCGCACGATGAACGCCGGCCGCCCGCCGTGCTGCAGCGTCTCGTGCAGGATGTCGGGTGTGTTGGGCCAGAAGTTCGGCCGGAAGTATTCCCGCGACGGTTCCGTGGCAAGCTCGGTGAAGTATTCGGTCAGCTCGTGCTTGGTATTGCGCCAGGTGAAGTAAGTATAGGACTGCGTGAAGCCGAGCTTCGCGAGCTTGTGCATCACGCGCGGCCGCGTAAACGCTTCGGCAAGAAAGATGAGCTCGGGATGCTTTCGCTTCAAGTCCGCGATCGCCCATTCCCAGAATGCGAACGCCTTGGTATGCGGGTTGTCGACGCGGAAGATCGTCACGCCGTGGCCGACCCAGAACTCGAACACCGACTTGAGCTCCTCCCACAGGGACTGCCAGGCCGGCGTCTCGAAGTCGAACGGATAGATGTCCTGGTACTTCTTCGGCGGGTTCTCGGCGTACTGGATGGTGCCGTCGGGCCGCGCGCGGAACCATTCCGGATGCTCTTTCACATAGGGATGGTCGGGCGAGCACTGGAACGCGATGTCGAGCGCAATCTGGATCTCCCGCTTCTCCGCGGCGCGAACCAGGGCGTGGAAATCATCGAACGTGCCCAGCTCCGGGTTGAGCGCCTTGTGGCCGCCCTCCTTCGAGCCGATCGCCCACGGGCTTCCCACGTCGCCGGGCTTGCACGCAATCGCGTTGTTCTTGCCCTTGCGCGCGCTCACCCCGACCGGATGCACCGGCGGCAGGTAGAGCACGTTGAAGCCCAGCCGCTCGACGTAGGGCAGCACCTCGAGCACGCCGCGCAAGCCGCCGAACGAGCGCGGGAACATCTCGTACCAGGAGCTGAAGCGCGCACGCACCGGATCGACCACCACCTCCAGGCTTTTTTCGAAGCTGACGACCCATTCTTCGCGCGGCGGCGGCGGCGCGAGGTCGATCGCGCTTTCGTAGTCCGCAATCTCGGCGCCGAGCAGCTCCGCGCCGATCTGCAGGTCGACGGTCAGGTCCTGGCCGGCCTCGTGGCGCTTGACGAGGTCGCGCTGCCAGGTGCGGAACGGGTCGGTCCAGCCGCGCACCGTGTACTGGTAGCGGCCGAGCTTCTCCACGCGGAACGCCGCCGCCCAGTGGTCGTTGTGACGAAACTCCATCGGGATGCTGTGCCAGGCCTTCTCTTCCGAGTGCTTGAAGAGCAATTCCGCCACGACGGCGTCGTGCCCGTCGGTGAACACGTCGGCCTCGACCAGCACCTCGTCGCCGAGCGCGCGCTTGATCGGGTAGCGTCCGCCGTCGACCTGCGGCCGCACCGACTCGATCACGACGCGCGGCGGCGCCGTGCGGATTTTGTCGCGCGACTTATTCAGGCTTGAAGAAGAGCACGGCGAGCGGCGGTAGGGTCAGCGAAAGCGAGTAGCTCAGGTCCTCGTAGGGCATCGGCTGGGCCTCGATGCCGCCCTGGTTGCCCATGCCGCTGCCCCCATAGTAGCCGGCATCGCTGTTCAGCAGCTCGCGCCAGCGCCCGCCGCTGGGCACGCCGACGCGATAGTTGGTGCGCGGCACCGGCGTGAAGTTGCCCACCACGAGGACCGGCGCCGAGCCCTCCGGCCCGAGGCGCAGGAACGACAGTACGCTCGCCTCCCAGTCGCCGCGGTTGATCCAGCGGAAGCCGTCGCCGGAAAAGTCCTTCACATGCAGGGACGGGTTTTCGCGGTAGACGCGGTTGAGATCGGCGACCCAGCGCTGCACGCCCTGGTGGCGCTCGTCCAGGCTGGTCGCGTGCCACTCGAGGCTGTCCTCGTGCGTCCACTCGCGGCGCTGCGCGAACTCGCAGCCCATGAAGAGCAGCTTCTTGCCCGGGTGCGACCACATCATGCCGTACAGCAAGCGGACGTTCGCGAACTGCCGCCAGGCGTCGCCGGGCATGCGCCCGATGATCGAGCCCTTGCCGTGCACGACCTCGTCGTGCGAAAGCGGCAGCACGAAGTTCTCGTGGAACGCGTACCAGAGGCTGAAGGTGAGCTCGTCGTGATGGTGCTTGCGGTAGACCGGGTCGCGCTTGAAGTAGCCGAGGGTATCGTGCATCCAGCCCATGTTCCACTTCATGCCAAAGCCGAGGCCGCCCACGTAGTTGGGGCGCGAGACCTGCGGCCACGCGGTCGACTCCTCGGCGATGGTCTGGATGTCGGGAAAGTCGCGATAGAGCGTCTCGTTCAGAAAGCGCAGGAAGTCGATCGCGTCGAGGTTCTCGCGCCCGCCGTGGCGGTTGGGGATCCACTCGCCGTGCTTGCGGCCGTAGTCGAGGTAGAGCATCGAGGCGACCGCGTCGACGCGCAGGCCGTCGGCGTGGTACTTCTCGAGCCAGAAATGCGCGCTCGAGGAGAGGAAGGCGCGCACCTCGTTGCGGCCGTAGTTGAAGATCGCGCTCGCCCAGTCGGGATGGTGTCCCTGGCGCGGGTCCGAATGCTCGTAGAGATGCGTGCCGTCGAAGAACCCCAGGCCGTGCTGGTCCCACGGGAAGTGCGACGGTACCCAGTCGAGGATCACGCCGATGCCGTTCTGGTGCAGGACGTCGACCAAATGCATGAAGTCCTGCGGCGTGCCGTAGCGCGAGCTCGGCGCGAAGTAGCCGGTGCACTGGTAGCCCCACGAGCCGTAGAACGGGTGCTCCATCACCGGCATGAGCTCGACGTGCGTGAATCCCAGGTACTTCATGTAATCGGCGAGCGGCTGCGCGATCTCCCGCCAGCTCAGCAGCCTTCTCGGGTCCGACGGATCGCGCCGCCATGAGCCGGCGTGCATCTCGTAGATCGAGCACGGCGCGCCGAGCGCGTTGTGCCGCGCGCGGTTCTTCATCCAGTCGCCGTCGTTCCACTCGTAATCGAGCTTCCACACCATCGAGGCGGTGCTCGGCGGCGCCTCGCAGCGGAAGGCATACGGATCGGCCTTTTCCGCGCGGAAGTTGCCGTGCCGCGACACCACGTGGAACTTGTAGAGGCTGCCCTGCTTCGCGCCCGGCACCTTCGCGTTCCAGATCCCAGCATCGTTTGGGTGCATCGGATTGGCGCGCGGGTCCCAGCCGTTGAAGTCGCCAATTACCGCGACCTGCGCCGCGTTGGGCGCCCAGACTGCGAATTGCGTTCCATCCCCGAGCACGTGCGCGCCGAGCTTCTCGTAGAGGCGGCTGTGGGTGCCCTCCCGGAACAGGTACAGGTCGTGTCCGGTCAGACTGACTGGGCGGTCGGTGACGATAGGCATCTGTCTATACTTTGACCATGCAGACGGACTACGTTCAGCGCTTTCTCTTTGAGGATCTGGACATTAGAGGGCGGCTGGTCTGCCTGACCGGAGCCTGGCAGCGAATGCTGGACGGCCGGGACTACCCCGAAGATATCGCAGCCCTGCTCGGTCATACCACCGCGCTGAACGTCCTTTTGGGGGCCAACCAGAAAGGCGCGGGCCGGGTGACCCTCCAGGTGCAGGGGTCGGGGCCGGTGAAGCTCCTGGTGGCCGACTGTACGTCCGAGCTGCGGATCCGGGGCATGGCCCAGTACGAGAAGCAAGATTTGGAACCGAGCAGCGAACGGGGCCTGCTCGGCGACGGGCGGCTCTCCGTGACGCTGGAAGACGTGAAAAGCGGCCACTTCTATCAGAGCCTGGTGCCGCTCGAGGGCGAGACGCTGGAGCAGATCTTCGAGCACTACCTCTCGCAATCCGAGCAGACCACCGCGTTCCTGCGGCTCAGGGCCGACGGCGGCGCCCTGTGCGGGCTGCTGCTCGAGAAGCTGCCGCACGCCGACGCGCGCGACCCCGACGGCTGGAACCGCGTCAAGCACCTCGCCTCTACCCTGACGCTCGACGACACGCGCGACGCGCAGCCGTACGATCTCCTCACGCGCGTCTTCCCCGAGGAGCTGATGCGCGTGTTCCGCCTCTACGCGGTCGAGTACCACTGTCCGTACGACGAGACCAAGGTCAAGGACATGCTGCTCGGCCTGGGGCGCGAAGAAGTCGAGTCGATCCTCGCCGAGCAGGGCGAGGTCGTCATCCGCAACGAGATGTGCAACCACGAATACCGCTTCGACGCCCGGGCGATCGCCGAGCTCTTCGCCTGTCATTGAAACGCTACAAAATGCCATGACGCGGCCATGATCGCGCGCTAACCTCCGCGCAGGAGGTGCGATCATGAAAAAGCGTTTCGTAGTTGCCGCCGCGCTCGTGCTTGCCGCTTGCGGCGATTCCGCCCCGCCGCCCGCCAAGCCCGCCGCCCAACCGTCCACGCCGCCGCCGCAGGCGAGCGCGCCGGCGCCCAAAGCACCGGAAACGAAGGCGCCCGAAGCGCCGAAGCCCGATCCGAACAAGGAACTCGCGCAGCGCGTGAAGCAGGCGCTCGAGAGCAACGCCAAGGTCCAGGCCGCGGCGGTCGACGTCACCGCGAAGGATGGGCGCGTAAGCCTGTGGGGCACGACGGCGACCGCGGCCGAGCGCAACCTCGTCGCTCAGATCGCCGCGAAAGTCGATGGCGTTGCCTCCGTCGACAACCAGATCAAGGTGGTCAAAGGATCCTGAAGCGGCGCCAGCTTTTTCCATCGGAAATGCGCCGGTGTGACTATTGCTGACGCAAGGCTGACGGGACACACTTCGTTCCGTAGCGGGGATAGCTCAATGGCAAGAGCGCGGTCAATCCCCGATCGAGATCTGAGTGCGAGTCTCAGTCCCCGCTCCAACCCCTCTTACTTCGCGCTCCTCGCGAGCTTTGCGCCCGGCCAGAGGTCGTGCCGGCTGCGCGCGTACTGCGGCGGATAGTCGAGCGTAACGCCGAAGCGCTCGGCGGCGTGCCAGACCCAGCGCGGGTTGTCGAGGAATGCGCGCGCCATGGCGACCATGTCGGCCTTGCCGGAGGCGACGACCGCCTCGGCCTGCTCCGGGTCCGCGATCATGCCGACCGCGCGCACCGGAATCCTGATGTTCTGCTTGATTTGGGAAGCAAAATTCACCTGATAGCCGGGCGCCACGGGGATCTTCGCGTACGGCACCGTGGCGCCGCTCGAGACGCAAATGAAATCGAGGCCGGCGTGCTCCAGCGCTTTCGCGTACTCGACCGCGTTTTCCGGTCCCCAGCCGCCTTCGACCCAGTCGGTGGCATTGATGCGCGCGCCGAGGGCTTTTTCCTTCGGCCAGACCTCGCGCACAGCCTTCGCCACCTCCAGCGCAAACTTCATCCGGTCGCGGCCGTACTCGTCCTTGCGCTGGTTTGCGAGCGGCGACAGGAACTGGTGCAGCAGGTAGCCGTGCGCCGAGTGCAGCTCGACCACGTCGAATCCGATGCGCTTCGCGCGTTCGGTCGCGGCGACAAACGCATCCACCAATCCCTGAATTTCCGGCCTGGATAGCTCGTGCGGCATGTGCCAGCCCTCGCCAAAGGGAATCGGCGACGGGCCGACCGTCGGCCACGGCGACTCGTTCGGCCCGAGCGCCTTGCCACCCTTGAACGGCGGCTGCGACGATGCCTTGCGCCCGGCATGCCCGATCTGGACGCCAACCGGGTTTTTCGTGATGCCGCGGTAAACCTGCACCGCGCGCGCCATCGTCGCCTCGTTGTCATCGCTGTACAGGCCGGTACAGCCGTGCGTGATGCGCCCTTCGCGCGTGACGTTGGTCTTCTCCACCACGAAGAGTCCCGCGCCCGAGCAGGCGAAGGTGCCGAGGTGCACGAGGTGCCAGTCGGTCATGCTCCCGTCGTGCGCCGAGTACTGGCACATGGGCGAGACCACGACGCGGTTGGGAAGCGTGACGCCGCCCAGCTCGAGCGGCGCGAACAACTTAGGGCGCGGCGACAGAGATGTTTCTTTCCTTGAAAGCCTTCCTCAATGCCAGGGCAAAAGCCGCGGCTCCTGGCTGATCGCCGTGCAGGCAGAGCGTGTCCGCGGCGACCGGGACACGTTTGCCGGAGAGGCTAGTCACGTATCCCTCCTCGACCATCGCCAGCGCCTGCTTCACCGATTGCGCAGCGTCCTCGATCATGCCGCCGGGCTTGTCGCGCGGCGCGAGCGTGCCGTCGTCCGAATAGCCGCGGTCGGCGAACACCTCTCCGCACACCGGGATGCCGGCTTGCTTCGCGAGCTGGAAATTCCTGCTGTTCGAAAGGACGTAGAGCATGGTCCCCAGGTCCTTGGCGGCGCGCACCATCGCCTCCGACAGTCCCTCGTCGTTCGCCGCCATGTTGTAGAGCGCGCCGTGGCACTTGATGTGGTGCAGCTTCGTGCCCGCGGCGCGCGCGAAGCCCTC
>DASRIR010000193.1:0-2721 GCA_035649875.1 Burkholderiales bacterium
GCAGCCCGATCACGCCGCCCGCGCCGGTCTGGTTCTCCACCACCACGGCAGCGCCGAGCGCCTTGGCGAGCGCCGGTTGCGCGGCGCGCGTGATCGCGTCGACGCCGGAACCCGCGGCGTTCGGCAGGATGAAGCGCACCGGACGATCCTGCTGCGCGAATGCCGCGCCCGCGGCGAAGAAAAGCGCGAGGAAGAAAGCGTAGACTGGTTTCATGGCTGAAATTCTATCGCTGAAGGGCCGCGTGCTGTTCCTCAGCCAGGATCCCGCGCTGATCGAAGCGCAGCTCGCCGGGCGCGAGCTCGCGCGCGCCGCGGCGGGCAAGCTGCGCGACGATGTCTCCACCGACGAAATCACGCCGCCCACGACCTGCCTGCTCTACGACGAACGGCTGGGCCGGGAGCTGCTGATCGGGCTGCGCACCGGCGAGCGCACGCCGATCGCCAAGGACTCGCTGAAGGGCGTGTTCTCGGTAGTCGTCGGCGGCCGCCGCTACGGCAAGGGCTCGTCGCGCGAACACGCTCCGCTCGCGCACCTGCACGCCGGCGTGCGGCTCATCGTCGCCGAGAGCTTCGAGCGCATCTTCCGGCAGAACGCGGACAACCTGGGTCTCTACACCTCGACCGACTTCGGCCTGCTCGAGCGCGTTCGGCGCGGAGAGCCCATCGCCATCGACGAGCTGGTCAAGGGGCGTGATGCGCTGGCTGCACGGCTGCTGCGGACCGGCGGCTTGCTCAAGCTGAGCCTGAAGGAAGTTGGCGCAGGGGTAACGCCAACAAGGCCGATGACGCTGGTGGAGAAGATCCTTCAGCGCAACGTCGTCGCCACCGCCGACACCGGCACCGATCTCGCTCCCGGCAGCGGCTGCTTCGTGCGCGCGCACTGGCGCTTCGCGATCGAGTACTACACGCCGATGATCGCGCACATGCTGTATGAGACCTTCGGCAAGCCGGTGCCCCTGCACGATCCGTCGACCATCGTGTTCTTCGAGGACCACCTGACGTTCGCCCATCGCAGCGAAACGCACCGCAAGAAAGGGCTGCTGCCTTTCGTGCGCGATCTGTCGGCCGCGCACCAGGACTTCGCCCGCGTGCACGGGCTGCGCAACCACGGCTACCTGCCCGGCGGCGAGGGCTCCGAAGGCATCTGCCATGCCGTGATGGCCGAGCAGTATGCGTTGCCCGGCCAGCTCGTCGTCGGCACCGATTCGCACACGCCGCACAGCGGCGCCCTCGGCTGCCTCGCGTTCGGCGTCGGCTCGACCGACATGGCGAGCGCGATGGTGACCGGCCTGGTGCGGCTCACGGTGCCCGACACGCTGCGCATCGAGCTCGACGGCCGCATCCCGGCCGGCGTGACGGCGAAGGACGTGGTGCTGCACCTTCTCGCGCTGCCGGAGATCAGGGCCGGCGGCGGCGTGGGCAAGGTGTTCGAGTTCGCGGGAGCGGCGCTGGCCCGGCTCTCGACGGACGAGCGCACCACGCTCACCAACATGACCGCGGAGCTGGGCGGTTTTACCGGCATCGTCGCGCCGGACGCCGAGACCGTGCGCTTCCTGCGCGAGCGGCGCGGCGTGCGCTTCGCGCTCGAGCCGTGGATGTGCAGCGATCCCGGCGCGCGCTACGCCCAGTCCATCCGCGTCGACTGTTCCCGGCTTGCGCCGATGGTGGCCGCGCCCGGCGACCCCGGCAACGGCATCGCGCTCGGCGAGCTGAACGAGCGCGCCCGGCTCGACATCGCGTACGGCGGCTCATGCACCGCGGGCAAGCGCGAGGATTTCGACCAGTACCACGCCGTGCTGTCGTGGGCCGCCGAGCGCGGCCTGCGCGTCGATCCGGGCGTCAAGCTCTACCTTCAGTTCGGCACGACCGCGGTGCGCGACTACTGCGTGGAGAAAGGCTACCTCGATGCCTTCGAGCGCGTCGGCGCCGAGCTGCTGCAGCCCTCCTGCGGCGCGTGCGCCGGCTGCGGACCGGGATCGTCGGTCTCCGCCGACCAGGTCACGGTGAGCGCCATCAACCGCAACTTCCCCGGGCGTTCCGGTCCGGGCAAGGTATGGCTGGCGAGTCCGCCGACCGTCGCCGCGAGCGCGATCGGCGGCCGGCTGATGTCGTTCGAAGAGCTCGTCGCCTCGCGGGCTTGAGGTTCAGCTCTCGTCGTCGGGCGGAGCCGGGTGCACCGTCGTCATCCCCGACAGCAGACGGATCTCCGGCAGCGCATCGTCGATCACCTGGCGCAACTGCGCCAGGGTGTTCGCCAGCGCCATGCCCGTCGCGCCGGAGGCGCCGACGCTGCCGGTCTGAATGCCGGCGAGCGTCTGCAGCGCTATGTCCACCAGCTTCTTGTGATCCTCCGCCAATACCCCGAGCCGCAGATGCAGGTTGGTCGAGTCCTGCAGGATCCCGCTCTCGCGCTCGTCGATGAACGCCGTCACGGCGTCGGCGATGGCCTCGTCGAGGCAGCGATTCAGCGTGCGGAATTCATCGGCCGTGACCGGCGCCGTCTTCCTGACCGCGAGTTCGGTCACCGCCTGGCAGACGTCGCCGTAGTGATGCACCACCTGATCGACCGTGTATCCCAGGCGCAAGAGCTCGGTGCCATGAATCGTGGCCGCACGCCCGATTTCCGTCGGCACGGGCGACGGCCCCGGCTGACTTTCCGCGCGAGCGCTCGACGACTGTTCGGATTTGAGCGTTTCGACGAGCTGCTGCAGAAAAAGCGGG
>DASRIR010000194.1:0-2455 GCA_035649875.1 Burkholderiales bacterium
GTCGGAGAAGCGAAACGGCATCGCCACGTAATCGGTGGCGCCTTCGCTCTTCAGGTCGCGCACCACCGGAAAATCGAGCTCGCAGTCCGGCTCTTCGAGGCGGCGGCGCACGCCGCCCGCGCCGCGGATGATCGGCGCGAATGGGCTGTCGGCGAATCTTGGCTGCTCGAGGATGTCGTGCTGCTCGTAGACGGTGCGGATGCCGGGCGCATCGGCGCGCCACACGAGCACGGTGGCGAAGATCTGCGGATGCAGCGTCGGCATGATGATCGTGCTTCGGTCCACCGGGACGCCCGCTTCCCGCAGCGAGCCGAGGAACTGCGCCGCGAGCTCGGCGCTCGATGCCGCTTTCCAGCCCTCGTTGACCAGCCAGCTCGCGAGCGCATTGGCATGCACTTTTTCAACTGGACTTTCTTCCTCGTCCTCGTGCACGACAGAAACCTTGTCCCGGTAGAAGGAGAGGTAGCCACGAACCGGCTCGGCCTCGCGGTAGGGCTCCTCGTAGGCCCATACTGCGTTCTCCGCGACCCGGTCGCCGACCTTCACGCTCCAGTAGCTGGCGTTACCCTTAAAAGGGCAGTGCGTTCTGTGCTCGGTCCGCGCGAGGAAGTCCATGCGCACGTCCTCGCCGGGGAAGTAATACGCCGGCGGCAGCCGTGTTTCATGCAGGACGAGCGCTCGCGACGAATCGGCGATTCGTGCGCCGTTGAACTCGATGCGGACCCGCTTCTTGCTTGGCTCGAAGCGAATCCAGTGATCCCCATCCATGGCGCTCTGTCGTACCATCGATGCGTAACCTTACTCGCATGACGGCGGTCCCGGAAACCCGCTACGCCAAGAGCGGCGACGTGCACATCGCCTACCAGGTGCTCGGCGACGGGCCGATCGACCTCTTGTTCGTCCCGGGGTTCGTGTCGAACGTCGAGGCCACTTGGCAGCATCCCGTCCGGGCGGCGTTCTTCCGGCGTCTCGCATCCTTCTCGCGTCTCATCCTCTTTGACAAGCGCGGCACCGGCATGTCGGACCGCACCTCGCAAGTCTTCACCCTCGAGCAGCGCATGGAAGACGTCAACGCCGTGCTGGACGCGGTGGGCTCAAAGCGCGCCGCGCTGTTCGGCACGTCGGAGGGAGGGCCAATGTCGATTCTGTTCGCGGCCAGCCACCCGCAGCGCACGATCGCCCTCGTCATCTTCGGCTCGTACGCCAAACGCTCGTGGGCCGAGGACTACACGTTCGGCTGGCAGGAAGAGCGGTGGAACGCCGTGCTCAGCAATATGGAGCGTAACTGGGGCACGCCCAAAGGCGTCGATCTCGAGATGTGGGCACCTTCGATCGCCCACGACGCCGAGCGGGCGACGAAGTCGGCGGCTTACTTCCGCGCCGCCGCGAGTCCAGGCGCGGCGCTCGCGGTAATGAGCATGAACCGAGACATCGACGTGCGGCGGGTACTGCCTTCGGTGAGAGTCCCGACGCTGGTTCTGCACCGCGTGGACGAAAAGGTGATCGACGTGGAGCACGCGCGCTATCTCGCCAGGCACATCCCTGGCGCGAAACTAATCGAGCTTCCCGGCGTCGATCACATCTTCTGGGTTGGCGACGGGGATGCGATTGTCGACGAGGTGGAGCTCTTCCTCACCGGGCGGCGCCAGGCCGCGGAGCCCGAACGCGTGCTCGCCACCGTGCAGTTCACCGACATCGTCCAGTCCACCGAGCGCGCCGCGGCGCTCGGCGACCGCAAGTGGCGCGAAGTTCTGGAGCGTTTCCAGTCCATGGTCCGCGAAACGCTGCGCGAGCACCGCGGGCGTGAGATCGACACCGCCGGCGACGGCTTCCTCGCCGCCTTCGACGGGCCGGCGCGCGCCATCCGTTGCGCAGCCGCAGTTCGCGAGCGCGCACGCGCCCAAGGCATCGACCTGCGCGCCGGCATCCATACCGGCGAGTGCGAGATCATCGGCGACAAGCTCGGAGGCATCGCGGTACACACCGGCTCCCGTGTCGCCGGCAAGGCTGAGCCGGGTGAGATCCTCGTCTCGCAGACCGTCAAGGACCTGGTCGCCGGTTCGGGACTCCAGTTCGCCGATCGCGGCATGCATGCATTGAGGGGCGTGCCGGGCGAGTGGCGTTTGTACGCGTTTGCCGGCTAGCCGAACCAAGCACCCTGAATCGGAAATCGGGCTCTGACCCCGATTTTCAGGTTCGGGCGACGGAGCTGTAGGGATCGGCGGCGTCGCGCAGGCCATCGCCGAAGAAGTTGAAGGCGAGGACGACGATGAAGACGGGAACCACCGAAAGCATGAGCCAGGGGTAGAGCGCCACGACGTTGATGTTCTGCGCTTCGTTGAGAAGCACGCCCCAGCTGGTCACGGGCGGTCTCAAACCCAAGCCCAGAAACGATAGCGCGGTCTCGCCGAGGATCATGGCGGGCACCGACAGCGTTGCCGAGGCGATGAGGTGG
>DASRIR010000195.1:0-9731 GCA_035649875.1 Burkholderiales bacterium
AAGTTCAGGGAACCACTTCGATTCGTACTCCTCGCCCAGGCAATTTTGCGTATAGGTCTTCAGGTGCAGGAAGTAGGCGCCGACCGGACCGTAGCCGTCCTTGAAGCGCGCCAGCACGATGCGGTTTTCCATCTGCGTCATCTTGGCGCCGGCATTGATCATCAGGCCGTATGCGGACGCGGACGACCAGGGCGCATACCAGGTCCGGCCGGAGCCTTCGCCCACCGAGCGCGGCTTGAAAATGTTGGAGGCGCCGCCCGCGCCGCAGATCACGGTCTTCGACTTGAAGACGTGGTAGTTGCCGGTGCGCACGTTGAAGCCCACGGCACCGGCCACGCGGTTCTCGCGGCTGTCGTCCATCAGCAGGTGGGTGACGCAGATGCGGTTGAAGACCTTGTCGGCCGATTTCTTCGCGGCCTCGGCCACGATCGGCTTGTAGGACTCGCCGTGAATCATGATCTGCCATCGCCCTTCACGCAGATAGCGCCCGGTCTTCGGGTCCTTCATGATGGGCAGGCCCCACTCCTCGAACTGGTGCACCGTGGAGTCGACGTGCCGCGCCATGTCAAAGAGCAGGTCTTCGCGCACCAGCCCCATCAGGTCGATGCGGGCGTAGCGCACATGGTCCTCGGGCTTGTTCTCGCCCCAGCGCGTGCCCATGTAGCAGTTGATGGCGTACAGGCCCTGGGCGACCGCGCCCGAGCGATCGATATTCGCCTTCTCGGCAATGACGATCTTCTTGTTCTGGCCCCAGAACCTCGCTTCCCACGCGGCGCCGCTGCCGCCGAGGCCCGCGCCGACGACCAGAACGTCGATGCCGTCCTCGATGATCGTTTCGTGGGCCATCAGTAGTACACGCCTTTCTTCAGCGTGAGACCCGCGGCCTCGAGGGTATGCAGGCCGCCATCATCCATGCGGATCCATTTCGGCTCGTTGTACAGCAGCTGGCTGTCGCGCATTTCCTTGCTGGGTGCGGGCACGTCCGCGAGCTTGGGGATCGCCTGTCCCCAGGGCTTGGTGGTGATGGGCGACAGGAAGTTCTTTTCCGTGCCGTTGCGGAACTTGATCTTCCAGGCGATGGTGCCCTTCTGTTCGTCGCGCTGGACGCGAACGCTGTGGCCGAGCGGGGCAAAGTCGGCGTATCCGCGCATGTCGATCGCGTTCTGCGGGCAGGCCTTCACGCAGGAATAGCACTCCCAGCACATGCTCGGCTCGATGTTGTAGGCGCGCCGGTAGGTCTTGTCGATGTGCATGATGTCCGAGGGACAGATGTCGACGCAATGTCCGCATCCGTCGCACCTCGTCATGTAGACGAAGGTAGGCATGAGTTGGCTCGCTCCCTCTTAGTAGTGGCGCGGCGCTTCGCGCTTGATGCCGAGCCCCATGTCCATCGGGGCGTCCCGCAACAGCTCCATCGAGTGTCGTTCCCGTTGTTCCGGATCGTCGCGGGTCAGCGTCGGCAGGTTCTGGACCGTGCCGTTAGCCTCGGAAACCCGTTTCTCGAACGCCGCCGCGGGCTTGAAGAACATGTGCGCGAACTTCGACCAGGGCACGCCCGCGAACAGCACCGTGGTGGCGATTACGTAGAGCGCGAACACGATCATCGCGGCGCCGCTGCCGCGCGCCTGCAGCCACGCCCAGATCAATGCGAGCGTCACGCTCGCCAGTAGCGAGAGGATAAACAGGTCGGCGTGCATCACGCGGAACCGCGAGCTGCCCTCGGCGGCGACGTCGACGCGGATGAAGAACCAGAACCAGTAGCCGCCGGCGAGGAGCATCAGGCCGCCGATCCACCAGAGGTGCGCCCACATGGAATCAGCCGAGAAGTCGAAGACCATCACGACGGTGGCGACGACGTGCAGCACGAAGCCATACATGGTGAGGAGATGCGCGACGCGACGCTTCGCGTTGCAGAACTCGCCCGACGCCAGCACATCGACCACCGCGGTCTTGACGCCGATCGCTACCAGCTCGCCGGCGCCGACTTCCTTCTTCTTCTGGGGTTTACGCCAACTACTGAAGAAGTACTTGGCGCTTCCTTTGTGAATGATGTCGAACAACGTACCCGCCGCGACCAGCACGATCATGACCACGACATAGGCCTGCATCACGCCAGGCGATATGGACGCCGCCAGCGCGGCAAATGGGTTGATTGCGAACATCGCCCCTCCTCGCGCCGATTCTAAGAGCCGGGTGCGAGCGGCCCCACAAAAAAGGAGCTATGCCGCCATAGAAACCACAAATCTGGAAAGGCGCTAAAGTCTGCCGCGCCATGCGCCGGTCGACGCGCTTCCTGCCCTTTCTCGCGTGGTTCCCGCCGACGCGCGCCGAGCTGCGCGCCGATGTCATCGCGGGGGTCACGGTCGCGCTGGTGCTCGTGCCCCAGTCCATGGCTTATGCCCAGCTCGCCGGCCTGCCGCCGCATTACGGGCTCTATACGGCGTTCCTCCCGGTGCTGGTGGCTGGACTGTGGGGCTCCTCGGCTCAGCTCGCCACGGGGCCGGTCGCGGTCGTTTCGCTCTTGGTGGCAGCCGCGCTCACGCCGCTCGCCGCGCAGGGTTCGGCGCACTACGTCGAGCTCGCGATCGCGCTCGCACTCCTCGTCGGCTGCATTCAGCTCGCGCTGGGCGCGCTGCGCCTGGGCTTCGTGGTGAACTTCCTTTCCCATCCGGTCATCGCCGGATTCACGAGCGCCGCGGCGATCATCATTGCGGCCTCACAGCTGCACAAGCTGCTCGGCGTGCCCATGGCGCGCAGCGAATTCTTCCTGCTCGACGTGTGGGGCGTGCTCGGGCAGCTGCCGCGCGCGCATCTGCCCACCCTCGCGTTCGGCGCCGGCGCGCTCGCCGCAATGTTCGCATTCCGTCGTTTCCTGCCGACCTGGCCGGGAGTGCTCATTACCGCCGCGGTGTCGACCGCGATCAGCGCGGCGGTGGGTTTCGAGCGTGTGGTCGGCCGCATCCCGGCCGGCCTGCCGGAGCTGCGCTGGCCGCAACTCGATCCGGGGATTGCGGCGAGCCTGATCGCGAGCGCGGTGGTGATCGCGCTCGTCGGCTTCATGGAGGCGATCTCGATCGCGAAGTCGATCGCGGCGCGCACTCGCCAGCGGCTCGACCCGAGCCAGGAGCTGATCGGGCAAGGGCTCGCGAACCTGGCGGGCAGCGTCACACAGTGCTTTCCGGCGAGCGGCTCGTTCTCGCGCTCGGCAGTAAACTTTCAGGCGGGCGCACGCACCGGCTTCGCTTCGGTGGTCGCAGGCGCGGTCGTCATGCTCACCCTGCTTTTCCTGACCCCGCTGCTCTACCATCTGCCGGAGGCGGTGCTCGCGGCAATCATCGTGATGGCGGTGTTCTCGCTCATGAACTTCACGGCCATCCGCCAAGCCTACCGCGCGCACCGCCACGACGGCGTCGCCGGCCTCGCCACCTTCATGGCCGCGCTCGCCCTCGCCCCGCATCTCGACATCGCGATCCTCGGCGGCGCCGGGCTTTCGATCATGCTCTTCCTCTATCGCTCGATGCGCCCGCGCATCGCGGTGCTCGGGCGGCATCCCGACGGCACGCTGCGCGACGCGGCTTTGCACGGGTTGCCGTTGAGCGAGCATGTGGTCGCCGTCCGATTCGACGGCCAGCTCTATTTCGCGAACGTGCCCTATTTCGAGGACTCGCTCCTCGGCGTCGCAGCGCGTTTCCCGAAGGCGCGGCAGGTGCTCGTCGTCGCAGAAGGCATCAATCAGATCGACGCCTCGGGCGACGAAGCCCTGCGGCGCCTCGCTGAGCGGCTGCGCGACGGCGGCGTGACGCTCGCGTTCTCCGGCTTGAAGAAGCAAGTGCTCGACGTGCTGCGCGCCACCGGCACGCTCGAGGTGATCGGCGCCCACAACATCTTCGTCCACGAGGATGCAGCGCTCGCCGCGTTCGCCGACTCGGTCCTGCAGCCAAAGTAACCTACGGCAGCTGTCGGATCTCGAAGCGCATCGACTGGAGGTCGCCCGCGATCCAGGTGGAAGGCGCGGCGAGCCCGGCCACGGTGCCCGGGTTCACCAGCCAGGTCTTGCCCCCCTTCACGGTCTTTACTTCCTCGATAGCGGCAACATGCGAGTGCCCGCAGCAGACCAGGTCCCAGTCGCCGGTGCACGCCATCGCATAGCCGTACTCGGGATAGTGCACGACGAAAATCCGCCGCCCGCCGAGCTCGAGGCGCGCGTCCGGGCCGTGGTAGTGGAGCTGGCCGCTGCTCTCACGCGCCCAGCGCGAAAGCGAGATCGGATCGCCCAGGTTGTTGCCGTGGATGACGTGCATCGGCAGGCCGGCGCCCATCGCCGCGCGCAGGGTCTGCGTGCCGATCACGTCGCCGCAGTGGATGACCGCTTTCGCGCCCTGGGCGGCCGCCTCGCGCACCGCGCTCGCGAGCGGGTCGGCGCGATCGTGGCTGTCCGAGACGATGCAGACCTTCAGTTAGTTCCTCCTATGCATCCATAGAGCTCGTGAATCGCCGCTTCCGCGGCGTTCCCGATGCATACTAGCAATTCTGAGGAGGAGCTTGTCTTGAACCGGTCCAGCTGGCGCACGCCTGCTGTGGTTCTGGCGTGCGGCGGCCTGATCCTGATGGTCGCGCTCGGCACGCGGCAGAGCTTCGGCCTATTCCTGCGGCCGATGTCGATGGATCTCGGGTGGGGGCGCGAAGCTTTCTCGTTCGCGATCGCGCTGCAGAACCTCGTGTGGGGCTGCGCGATGCCGTTCATGGGCGCGATCGCCGATCGCTACGGCGCCGGGCGCGTGCTCTTCGCCGGTGGAATCGCGTACGGCGGCGGCCTCATCGCGATGGCGCATGCGACCGATCCGCTCGGGTTCAACCTGGCGGCGGGATTGCTGGTCGGGCTCGGACTCGCCTGCACCGGGTTCGGCGTGGTGATGGCGGTCGTGGCGCGTGCGTTTGCGCCGGAGAAGCGCAGCCTCGCGGTCGGCGTCGTCGGCGCGTGCGGCTCGTTCGGCCAGTTCGCGATGCTGCCGGGCGCCCAGGGCCTCATCTCCGGCTACGGCTGGTTCTTTGCATTGCTCTTCTTCGGCTGCATGGCGTTCATCATGGTGCCGCTTGGCGCGGCGCTCGCCGGGCGCAATGCCGCCGAGGCGGAAACCAGCCAGTCGATCAGCGCGGCGCTCGCCGAGGCGGGTCAGCACCGCGGCTTTTGGCTGCTCACCGCCAGCTTCTTCGTCTGCGGCTTCCAGACGATCTTCGTGATGACCCACCTGCCCGCCTATCTCGTCGATCGCGGCTTGAGCGCGAACCAGGGGATGACGGCGCTGGCGGTCATCGGCCTGTTCAACATTTTCGGCTCGTATGCCTGCGGCGCGATCGGCGCGCGCTATAGCAAGCGGCTGCTGCTCGCCTGGATCTATGCGATCCGCGCCGTTGCCATCGGCGTGTTCATCGCCGCGCCGCTCACGCCGACGGGCACCTACGTCTTTGCCGCGGTGCTCGGCGCCACCTGGCTCGGCACCGTGCCGGTCACCAATTCGCTGGTCGGCCAGATCTTCGGCGTGAAATATCTGTCGACCCTGTTCTCGATCGCCTTCCTCGGTCACCAGCTCGGCGCGTTCATCGGCGCCTGGGCGGGCGGCGCGGCGTTCGACATGACCGGGTCCTATAACGTGGTGTGGCTGATTTCCGTAGGCCTGTCGGTCGTGGCCGTGGCCCTCTGCGTACCGATCAACGAGCGCGCGCTGAGGCCGGCATGAAGGAAGAAAACCCTACTCCGGCGCAGACCCAGCGCCTCGCCTCGCTCGGTTTCATGCTCGCGGCCGTATGCCACGAGGTGTCGAATCCGCTCGCCGCCGTGTCGTCGATGCTGCAGATCCTGCAATCGAAGCGCGGCGTCACGCCCGAGACGCTGGAGAAGGGCCTGGCGTCGATCGCGGCCAACATCGCCCGCGTCAGCGCGATCACCAAGAAGCTCGGCGACTATTCGCGCGTCGGCGGCGAAGCGCCGGCGGCGCTCGCGATCGACGAAGCGGTCGAGGCCGCGGCCGCGCTGCTGCACGATACCTCGTGCGGCCAAGGCGTCGAGATCGACTACCGCGGCGCGCCCGGTGCGACCGTGCGCTCGCGGCCCGGCGAGCTCGAGCAGGTCGTGTTCAACGTGTTCCTGAACGCAGCACAGGCCATGCAAGGCAGCGGCCGGATCGAGGCGCGGGCGAAGAAGGAAAACGGCCACCTCGCCCTGTCGGTCCGCGACAGCGGCCCGGGCATCGCGCCCGAGCACCTGCCGCAGGTGTTCGATCCGTTCTTCACCACCAAGCCGCCGGGCGAAGGCACCGGCCTCGGCCTCGCGATCAGCTACGAGATCGTGCACGAGCTGGGCGGAAGCATCCGCGCGAGCAACGATCCGCGCGGCGGCGCGCGGTTCGAGATCACGCTACCGGCATGAAAGCGCGCGTCCTCTTCATCGACGACGATCCGGGCGTATCGGAGGTCATCAGCCTCCTGCTCGAGCGCGAGGGCTACACGGTGCAGTGCGCAGGGACCGTCAAGCAGGCGGTCACACTGGTGGAATCGCGCAGCATCGACCTGGTGGTCACCGACCTCAAGCTGCCCGACGGCACCGGCCTCGACATCATCCATGCCATCCGCAACCGCAAGCCCGCGCTGCCGATCATCATGATCACCAGCTACTCGTCGGTGGAAAGCGCGGTCGCCGCGCTGCGCGGCGGCGCCGCCGACTACGTGATCAAGCCGTTCGACAACAACGACTTCCTGCGCGCCGTGGCGCGCGCGCTGAAGGACCGCCGCCGGGCCGCGCTGCCCGGCGAGCCGCCGCTGCCGATCGAGGCCTACATCCGCGAGGTGGTCGAGCGCTTCCAGGATACGCACAGCGAGATCGAGCTCGCGCGCATGCTCGGCATCGGGCGCAAGGCGCTCTGGATGCGCCGCCGCCAATGGGGATTGAAACGCAACCGTCGAAACGTGACCTGAGGGCGTTTCCTAGCGAAACATCGCGCTTGCTTTCCCAGCGCCGTCTTGCTATCCAAGCAATTCCTGAGAGGAGGAACTGATCTATGGCCGACGCCAAGCCCGCGCAGCCGGCGCGGAAGAAGGTCACCATCCCGATGCTGGTCGAGAAGATGAAGAAGGGCGAGCCGATCGTGCAGCTCGCGGTGTACGACTACGAGACCGCGATCATCGCCGACCGCGTTGGCATCGACATCCTGTGCGTGTCGGACACCGGCGGCATGGTGCTGTTCGGCCACGAGACCACCACCTCGGTGTCGTTCGAGGAAGTCATGTTCATGGCGCAGGCGGTGAAGCGCGGCTCGAAGTACGGACTGCGCATGGTCGACATGCCCTACATGAGCTTCCACCTCTCGGCGCAGCAGGCGGTCGACAACGCCGCCAAGTACGTGTCGCAGGGCGGCGCCGAGGTAATGAAGTGCGAGGGCAACCAGCACCACGCCAAGTACATAGAAGCGATCGTCAAGGCCGGCATCCCGGTGCAGGGCCATATCGGCATCACGCCGATGCGCATGCCGCAGCTCGGCGGCTTCTTCGCGCAGGGCAAGACCGCGGACCGCGCCAAGGAGCTGGTCGACGACGCCTGGGCGATGGTCGACGCGGGCTGCTTCTCCATCATGTGCGAGGTGACGACCTCGGAGGTCTGCGAGTATCTCGCGCAGACGCTTCCGGTGCCGGTGATCTCCCTCGGCGCGGGCAATCGCGCGCACGGCGTGCACATCATCGGCTCGGATCTCTTTCACCTCTACGAGGCGCACGTGCCGCGGCACTCCAAGATCTACGTCGACCTCGTGCCGATCATCGAGAAGGGCCTGTCCGACTACCGCGACGACGTGCGCGCGCGCCGCTATCCCGGCCCGGAACACACCGTGTTCATGAAGGAAGATGAGCTCGCCAAGTTCAAACAGCTTGCTGGCAAGCAAAGAAAAACCGGTTGAGGTCCTCGGCCAGGCGCGGTTCTTCTCCGGCCTGGCGCAACCGCAGCTCGAGCGCGTCGCCGCGCTCGGCCGCGCGCGCTCGTTCCCTGCGGATACGCGCATCTACACCGTGGGCGACGCGGTGGACGACTTCTATGTGCTGGCCGACGGCATGGTGCGCTTCACCCTCGGCCTCGGGAAGCGCGACACCGCCGCGGGCGACATCATCCGGCGCGGCGACGTGTTCGGCTGGGCGCCTCTGGTCGAAGGCCACGCGCGGCGCATCGCCACCGCGTACTGCCTCACCCCCTGCGAGGTGATCGCGATCGAGGGCGGCGCGCTCACCCGCCTGATGGAGAGCGACGCCGCGCTCGGCTACGCGCTCATGAAGAAGCTCGCGGTGCTGCTCACGAGCGAGCTCGTCGCCTTCGCCGCCGGCTGATCCCCGAGATCCTTTTGGCGGTGGTCGGCGCTTGCGTCGGCCTGCTAATAGGCACCGTGGGCGTCGGCGGCGTGCTGATGGTCTCCTACCTGGCGCTGTTCGCCGGCCTGAGCATCCACCAGGCGGCGGCCACCGCGCTCTTCAGCTTCCTCTTTACCGGCATCCTCGGCACCTGGCTCTACCAGCGCCGCGGCAGCATCGACTGGCGCATCTCGACTCCGGTGTGCGCCGCGGCTCTCGTCTGCGGCTTCCTCGGCGCGGCGCTCGCCGCGCTCGTCGAGCCGCGGCCGCTCGCGATCATCATCGCGCTGATCATCGTCCTCGCGGGGCTTTACATCCTGGCTCCGGTGAAAACCAGCGTGATGCCACGCGACGGCCGCTCGGCGGCGGAAAGGTGGCTGCTCGCGGGGGTCGGCGCCGCGTCCGGGTTCGGCTCGGGCTTCTCGGGCGCGGGCGGGCCGCTCTTCTCGGTGCCGCTGATGGTGATCCTGCGCTACGTGCCGCTCACCGCGGTCGCCACCAGCCAGGCGCTGCAGATCGTCGCTGCCAGCTCGGGTTCGCTGGAGAATTTCCGCAACGGGTTCATCGATTTTCAGGTGGCTTTGATCATTACCGTCTTCGAGCTGCTCGGCGTGATGGTCGGGGTGCGCCTGGCCCATGTCGCGAGCGCCCTCTTCCTGCGCCGCCTCGCCGCCGCGCTCTGCATCCTGAGCGGCGGCCTGCTGCTCGCACGCACGGTGTGAGCGCGGCCGAGGAACACCTCGCCACCCGCCGCGGCGCGGGCCTGTTCGACTTTTCCTTCATGGGCCTGTACGAGTTCCACGGCAAGCACGAGCTCCAGGCGCTGCAGACGCGCGACCTCGACGCCCTGGTGCCCGGGCAGATTGCCTACACGCTGCTGCTCAAGCCCGACGGCGCGGTCCTGATCGACGCCACGGTGTGGTGCCTGGACACCGACCGCTTCTGGCTCTTCGCCGGCCGCCGCGCGCCCTACGGTGGCCACGATGCCTCCGGCGCGTTCGCGATCCTCGCGCTCCAGGGCCCCGCGAGCGGCCGCATCCTCGCGCGCCTGGTCGGCAAGGAAGCGGTCCTGTCGCTCAAGTACTTCCACATCTTCGAGACCCGGGAGCTGATGATCGGGCGCATCGGCTTCAGCGGCGAGCTCGGCTACGAGCTCCTCGTGCCCGCCGCCGAAGCTCTTCAACTCCGAAACCGCCTTTTCGACGCCGGGCGCAGCGAAGGCTTGCGCGAATGCGGGTGGGCGGCCGCCGACAGCCTGCGCATCGAATCGGGCTACGTCCTCTTCGACCGCGAGGTCGACGGCCGGGCGAACCCGCGCGAGCTCGGGCTGGAACGTTTCGCAC
>DASRIR010000196.1:0-2205 GCA_035649875.1 Burkholderiales bacterium
GTTGATGATGAAGCCGCCGCCGAACGCATCGACGCTGAACAGGCCGGCCAGCTTCCAGACCGTGGCGCGCGAGGGGCCGAGGGGAACGGCGGGCTTCGCGGCATCCGCCGTGGCCCGGGGAAAGCGCGAATAGATCAACCCGACCGCGATGCCGATCGCGCCGTACAGCACGAACATCAGCTTCAGCGCGCCGAGCATGGTGATGCCCTGGTGCTGGGCCAGCCATTCCGGCGCCGCGGCGGCGAGCGCGCCCACCGCGCCGAACATCGAGCCGATGAAGCTGTAGCGCGCGAACGCGCCGGTGCGCGTCTCCGCCCGCGTGGTCGCGGCGAGCGCGGTGTGCTCGAGGGGATAGAACACGCTGACATCCCCGCCGCCCGGGTTCATGGTGCCGGCGAGCGCCACGACCAGCAGCGGCCAGAGCGACGAGAACGCGGCGAAGCCGATGCCGGTGGCCACCATCAGCGCCGCCGCCGCGATCAGCAGACGCCGCAGCTCGAAGCGGTGGCCCCAGCGCCCGACCGCGAGCGTCGCCGCCGCCGAGCCGAGCATGGTCACCGTGCTGAGGATGCCGACTTCGAGCGTGCCGAGCCCCAGCGCCAGCAGGTACACCGGAAGCAGCACCGCGACGTAGCCGTCGGCAAACGCGCGCAGCGAGCGCGCGGTGAGCAGGAGGCCGATCATTTCGCGGCGTAGCTGAAGTCGTCGAACGCGGTGACGCTGTCGGCCTTGGTCCACAGGCCGACGGCGCCCGCGCCTTTGATGTGGCTATCGTCGAGCTCGATGTAGGTCTTGCCGTTGAGCACAACGCGGATGCGCGCTCCACTGAAGTCGACCGCCAGCGTGTGCCACGTGTTCGCCGGCACCGGCGCATCGACATACTTGAGCGTGATGCGCCGCCCGTTCTCCGTGTAATAGAGCGAAACGTTGTTCTCCAGAGCGTTGGCGCGCGCGACGTAGTAATTGTCGCCGTCCTTCCAGCGCCAGACGAGCCCGCCGGCCTGGTCCTGCCTGCCGGCGAGCGGCTTGAACTTCACCTCGACGCGTCCGTTCTCGAGCGAAACATCCGCGCGCACGATCCAGGGAAAGGTGCCGGAACCCACCTGCTGCAGGACGTTGGGCCTGCTCGGCGCAGATGGATCCGCACGCACCTCCCAAACCGGGGTGCCGCGCCCGGTCACCCCCGCCTTCCAGCCCGAGGGCACCTGCCCGGGCGCGTCCCGATCGAATCCGAAGTCCATGCTCAAGTATGGAGCTTGAGCGGCGCGCCGATGGCCTTCCACCCGGAATGCCCGCTGTTCATGTACCTGGCGTCGAACCCCGCCTCGCGCAGCTTGATCGCGGTCTTGCAGCCGACGTGGAAACCGTAAGCGCAGTACACCACCACCGGCTCGGACTTCGACAGCTCTCCCATCCACTGCTGGATCTGCTCCGGGTCGCGCCAGGGGATGCCGTCGGCGATGTCCTGCGAGCGCGTAATGGCAGCCCGCGGACGCACGTCGATCACCTGAACCGGCTTGCCGGATGCCATCAGCTCGCGCACCTCCTCGACGCTGACGCCCGGGGTGTCGCCGAACTCCGGCTGCTCCAGCGGCCGCGGCGGCGCGACCTTGCGCGCATCCTCGCAGCGGAGTTCCAGCGCCGGCCAGTCGATGTTGCGCATGAACGTATCGACGTAGGCCCGGGCGTTGGCGCCGAAGTCCATGTGATAGGCGTGCTCGTACATGTCGAGCGCGAGGATGGGAACGCCGCTCGCGACCGCCTGCGAATGCTCCGACGCGTACTGGTTGATGAGCCGGCCGTCGCGCGGCACGTAGGTGAGCAGCACCCAGCCCGACCCGCCGCCGAGCGCGTAGCCCATTGCCTTGAACTCGGCGCGCCAGCGATCGAGCGAGCCGAAACTGTCCGCCAGCGCCTGCGACGTCGCTCTTGTCGGCTGGCCGTCGCCGCCGAGGCTGGCGAAATACAACTCGTGCAGCAGCGTCGAGTTGAGCTCGACCAGCTCCTCGCGCTTGAGCCCGTTCAGCACGTGCCCGGGCGTGGCGGCGAAGTCGAGCGATTCGAGCTGCTCGGTGATGGCGTTCAGGCGCCTGAGCGCCCCGCCGTAGTTGTTCTCGTAGTGGCTCTCCATGAGCTTGAGCGAGAGCCCGCTCAGCAGCCACGGACGGCAGTAGATCTGTTTCAGCTGGTAACGCATGGCAAAGC
>DASRIR010000197.1:0-10270 GCA_035649875.1 Burkholderiales bacterium
CGGGAAACCGTCCGCGTCGAACTCAAGCCCCCCTGTTCGCACTTCGATAGAGGCAGGGTTATTGCTCAAGAAGCCGAAGGCAGCCGGCGGCGCCGCGGTGAGTACCGCGCCGGGGGTGTCGATGCCGAACCTCACACCATCACTTAGCTTGATGTAGTCGGCGGTAGTTGCGTGGAATGAGCCGGCCACGTCTAGCCTGGCAGTCGGGCCGAACACTATCCCGGCAGGATTCATCAAAAAGAGATTCGCACCGGGGTAATCCAGCGTGTTGATCGTTCCAAAGATATTCGACGGATTGCCGCCGGTGACACGCGCCAAAATATTGTCGGTGGGCGCGGACGGCTGATTTACAAACCTGGCGGTCTGGCCGACGTCCGGACTGAAGTTGCCAAAGCTGTGGAACAGGTTGGCGCCGCCCGAGGGCCGCGTACCACCCGTGATGTCGAACACCCCGCCGGCTTGCGGACTCACGACGGTACCCAGACTACTGGCGGATGGACTTGCCGTGACCGATTGCGCGTGGCCTGCCGGCACGACGCTGATCGACGCAGTCAACGCGCCAATCAGCGCCGCGATAACAGGCCAGCGAACCATTCCCGCGAATACCTCAGCCGAGTGCCCCCCCGCCAACTCTGCCTCCAACCGGTCGCGCTAGTTACCTGTTACGGTGACTTCACAGGCCGCGGCCCACGGTCTGCTGCCCGCCGCCGCTTTTGCATCAGCCAGCACGAAAAGGTTGCGTTCGCCGAGGTTCACGAGCGTGCCCTGCGGAGTACATCTAGCGCATCGGCATTGGCATTGCCCGTTGGCGTCTTGCCTGCATTCCCTTGGCGCCGGGCCGGGTTGCACTACTCCGTCCACAACCTGCTGACCGCAGGTGAGCGCAGCTGCCGAAGCTGCGCATGTGGCGGGGTTGACGATCGGATTGGCCGTCACGGTGAACCACGTACCGCCATCGTTCGAGCACGCACCTGTCGGAAACCCGTTGTTTGCATTGCAAGTTCCCTCGAGCGCGTCAACCCAACTGGTGCTGGAAAAGAACGTCGTCTGACCGGGCTCAACGTCGTCACGCACGACTTCGCTGAGAACGGCGTCGCTCGCACTCCAGGTGGGGCTATTGCAAGTCTGGACGATCTCGCCGATTACCCGTCGACCCAGCACCCCCGGGATGCTGGGGAATTCAGAGTTGCATGCCCCGTTAGTCGCGATGTTCGGGTCGACAGCGAAGTGCCGCGTGAACGGGGTGGTGCCGGGGATGGTTACCGTTACGCTTCCGGTACAACCCGCACCCGTCGTCGTCGGACACATCATCCGGCTCGTGCGCGTGCCCGTTTGGGCGGAACAGGTTCCTACTTCAAAACGTTTGCAGGTAACGCTGGTTTCGCACTGCGCGTTCACGGGAGGATTGACTCCGTCGTCGAAGGTGCAGGCGACGGTTTGCCCTGGCGCGGTGGCCGATGTGATGTCAAAGCCGACGCCGGTTATGGACGGCGACGTGATTTGCGCATTGTCATCGAAGAATCTGATGGCCGAGTCGATTGTGCTGCCGCCGTAAGTCGAACCCCCTGTGCGAGTGCGCTGCGCGAGCGCATCGGTCGCGACGACGAGTGTGAGTGCGAAAACGAATATCGAAAAGAGACCTGCTGGAAATGGGTGCCTGCGAGTCATGAACCCCCCCGAAAGAGAAGCGTCTGAGAATGTGGAAAACGTCACAGACGCTATTCCCAAAGTCCAGCTTGGTCAACAACATCGAAGGGGTTTTCTTTGTGACAACTTCACCTCCGCTGTGCTAGCTAATGCGCTGAGATATTTCTTGAGATCGGCAAGAGCTTCGTCCAATCAACGGCTTGGCGAAATTCTGTCAAGTACCTTGTAACGATCGCCGCGTCGCGAGTTTCGGGACCACTGTCTAAAGACGCGGGTTAAGCCGCGCGGCCAGGCAAGCTTTCGCACCGGCGTGCAGAATCCGACGCATGTGGCAGTTCTTGCGCCGCACGATGGCAAAGGGCCCTGAGTGGCTACGTCAGCCGACCGTCGTCAGCCTCGTGCTGGGATTCGCCGCGAGCCTGCTCGTCATGGGCCTGCGCAGCGCGGGTTTTCTCGAGTTCGTCGAGCTCGCGGCGTACGACGCGTATCTGCGCGTGAAAGAGCACCGCAGTGTGCGCGACCCGCGCGTGGTGCTCGTGCAGACGGTTGAGGAGGACATCCAGAAGCTCAAGGAGTGGCCGCTTTCCGATCGTCGCATGGCGGAGGCGCTGCACAAGATTCTCGCCGGCAATCCGCGCGCGGTCGGCGTCGATCTCTATCGAGATATTCCGGTGCCGCCGGGCACGGATGAATTGAATCTTCTTTTGCGGCGTGACAAGCGCATCGTTGTCATCGAGAAGTTCGGCAAGGATGCGAGCAAGCAGGTAGCGGGACCGCCCGCGCTGCAGGGAACGGAGCAGATCGGATTTTCGGATGTCACCCCCGACGACGACGGCGTGGTACGGCGCGGGCTGCTCTTTCTCGATGACGGCAAGACGTCGCATGTGTCGCTCTCATTGCGCCTGGCGCTGCTTTACCTCGCCCCCGAAGGCATCACCCCGCAACCGGATCCGGCAGACCCGAGCAACATCCGCCTCGGCAAGGTGACGTTGCAGCCATTCGAAGCGAACGATGGCTCGTATGTCGGAGCCGATGCCGACGGGTATCAATACCTCCTGGATTTCCGCGGCGGCGCGGACCGGTTTCGAACCTATTCGCTGAGCGATGTACTCGAAGGGCGCGCCGATCCAGGCGTGATGAGAGAACGCGTCGTCATCTTCGGCGTGAACGCCGAGAGCGTGAAGGACGAGTTCCTGACGCCGTTCGACCGCTTTACGCGCCGCGGCCATGCGACCGCCGGGGTCGCAGTGCACGGCTACGAAGTGAGCCAGCTTATTCGCGCTGCGCTGGAAGGCGACGAGCCGATGCGCTTCCTGAGCGATAGGTGGGAAAACCTGTGGATCCTGTTGTGGGGCCTGGTCGCGGCACTTGTGGGAAGGGTAGCGCTCACAACCACGCCGTTTACGCTGTCCATCTCGGTCGGACTACTTGCTCTCGTGGGAATCACGCTGTTCGCGTTCATTAAGCACTGGTGGCTGCCGGTAGCTCCTGTCGCAATCGCGTGGGTCGGTTCCGCTGGGCTCGTCACCGCATTCCTTTCCGGCCACGAGCGCCAGGAGAAGCGGTTTCTCATGGACATTTTTTCCAGGAGCGTGTCGCCTGCGATCGCGGAGGAAATGTGGAAGCAGCGCGCGAGCTTCCTGAAGGGCGGACGCCTGGAGCCGCAAACCATGCCGGTGACGGTGCTGTTCTCGGATCTCATGAATTTCACGCCGGTCGCGGAGCGCCTCGCTTCCGACCGGCTCATGGACTGGCTCAACAACTACATGGAAACCATGGCGGGATTGGTCATCGCGCATGGCGGGGTGGTGGACGACTATTACGGCGACGCTATCAAGTCGAACTTCGGCGTGCCGGTGCCGCGCAAGAGCGCGAAAGAAATTCGCGAGGACGCCGTGAATGCGATCCGTTGCGCGCTCGCCATGCGGCGCAAGATGCAGGAGCTCGTGGCGTCCTGGCACTTGGAGGGGGGGCTGGAAGTCAAGGTGCGCGTGGGCATTGCCAGCGGGCAGGTGGTTGCGGGCTGTCTCGGCCGTGCACAGCGGATGAAGTACACCACGATCGGCGACGTCGTAAATACGGCGGCACGGCTGGAGACCTACGGCAAGGAGATCCCGGCGCAGCTGGTGGATCCCTATTGCCAGATCATGGTGGCCGCTTCGACCGTCGCGCTTCTCGACGGTGAATTCCGGTTCCAGCCGGTCGGGAGCCTGCAGCTCAAAGGCAAGTCGCAGCCGGTCGAGGTGTTTGTGCCAATGGATGCCGGCGAGGCGCGGGCGCAAAGCTCGGCTGACGCCTCGATCGTTGCGCGCAGCGCATAGCCGCGTTCCGGTGCTTGCGCAGGAATTGATCGAGCTGCATCAGGCGCCGCGCCAGGTGCGCCCCTTCAGCGAGCGCTACCCGGCATTGACACCGAACGCGGGCTATGCGGCGGCGCGCGAGCTCCATGCCCACCGCCTCGCGAGGGGCTGGAAGCCCGTCGGCCGCAAGATCGGCTTCACCAACCGCACGCTCTGGGAGCGCTATGGCGTGCACGAACCGATGTGGGGCACGGTTTATGACCGAACGTTGATTGATGCCATCGACGGGCATGCGGCGGTCGGCTTGGCAGGCCTGGTACAGCCCCGCATTGAGCCGGAAATCTGCTTCAAGCTAAAAGCCGTGCCGCGCACGAGCGATGCGGAAGAGCTTACGCGCTGCATCGAATGGATGGCGCACTCGGTGGAAATCGTGCAGTGCCACCATCCCGACTGGAAGGTGACGATTGCGGACTGCACCACGGACAATGGCCTTCATGGCCGCCTGGTGGTCGGTACTCCGGTTCCGCTGGGAGACCCAGGCAAGCTGCCAACGGTAGAAGCCAAGCTATTCAAGGGCGAGCGGCTCGTCGACCGCGGCGTCGGCGCGAACGTGCTGGGCAGTCCGCTGCTATCCCTCGGTCATCTGGTGGACTTGCTGAAGGTGCAGCCGGAGTCGCCGCCGTTGCGCGCGGGCGAGGTCATCACGACCGGCGTGCTCACGGACGCGCACCCGGTTGCCGCAGGCGAGCAATGGCACACCGAGATTGCGGGCCTGCCGCTCCATGGACTGCGGATCTCCTTCGAATGAGACCGCTCGAGGGCATCACCGTGGTTGCGCTGGAGCAGGTGATCGCAGGGCCGTTCGCGACGCGCCAGCTCGCCGAACTCGGCGCGCGCGTGATCAAGATCGAGCGCCCGCAAGGTGGCGACGCGGCGCGCGCCTACGACCGCACGGTGAAGGGTTTGTCGTCCCACTTCGTGTGGGTGAACCGCTCGAAGGAAAGTCTCGCGCTCGACGTGAAGCACCCGGCGGCCAAGGCCGTACTGGAAAAACTGATTCAAAAATCCGACGTGTTCCTCCACAACCTCGCGCCCGGCGCGGTGGAGCGCCTGGGCCTCGGCGCACGTGAGCTCAGGGATAAGCATCCGCGGCTGATCTGGTGCGGAATCTCGGGATACGGCCCCGCCGGGCCCTATGCAAAGAAGAAGGCCTATGACCTCCTGGTGCAGTGCGAGGCGGGTCTCCTCTCGGTCACCGGCACGTCCGACGCACCGGCGAAAGCCGGCATTCCGGCGGCGGATATCGCGGCCGGCATGTACGCCTTTTCGTCCATTCTCGCGGCGCTGGTGCGCCGCGGGCGCAACGGCGAGGGCGCGACGATCGAGGTCACGATGCTCGAGGCGCTCGGCGAATGGATGGGCTTTCCCGCTTACTTCACCGCCTATGGCGGCGCCGCTCCGCCGCGCTCGGGCGCGTATCACGCCACTATCGTGCCCTATGGCCCGTTCGAGACCGGCGACGGCGAAACGGTGTTCCTCAGCGTGCAGAACGAACGCGAGTTCGCCGCGTTTTGCGACGGGGTGCTGAGGAATCCCGCGCTCAAGGCGGACGAGCGCTTCGCTTCCGGCCCGGCACGCTATCGAAACCGCGACGCGATGCACGAGGAGATCGACAAGGTGTTTGCAAAGCTGAAGGCAGGTGAAGTCATCGAGCGGCTCGAAGCCGCCGATATCGCCAACGCGAGGCTGAACGACATGGGGCAGTTCTGGCGCCATCCGCAGCTTCAGGCTCGCAACCGGTGGTCGACGGTCGGCTCGCCGGCCGGCGAGCTCGAGATGCTCAAGCCGCCTTTCAACCTCTCCGGATTCGAGCCGCGCATGGACGCGGTGCCGGCGCTGGGCGAGCACAGCCGGGCGATTCTGTCGGAGCTCGGCTATGCCGAGCGCGAGCTCGAAGCGCTGGCGGCCTCGGGAGCGATCGCCGCAGGCTAGTTCATGTCATGCGGTCGGGGAAGTCGTAGCGGCCCTGGCGCAAACCCTGCTCGTAGCGCGCCGCGTCCACTTTGACGCCGTGGCGCTCGCATTGGTGCGCGTAGACGTCCGCCTGGCTCTGCATCTTGTATCGCGCATCGCGATAGCCGACGTCGTACCAGTTCGCGCCGCGGCATTCCGCCTCGCCCATCCCCGCGCATCCCGCGGCCAGCAGGCTCGCGGCGAGCGCGAGCGGCCTAATCCGCCGACATAGATTTGCGCCGATCGGCCTCCCAAACGCCTTCGCGCCAGCCCTGCGCGTAGCGGGCAGCATCCACCTTGACGCCGTGCGGTTCGCATTGGAATGCATATTGGTCCTCCTGGCGCTGCATGCTGTACATCGCGTCGCGAAATCCGAGGTCGTACCAGTTCGCCTGCCGGCAGGCTTCGGCATCGAGGCCGGCGCAAGCCGACACGGCGCAGGCGAGAAACAGGATCCCGGCGCGCATATCGCTGCCAACAGCGCCGCGCGCGGGCTATTCCGGAGTCAGAGGGGAATCAGCTCTTCTTGATTTCGATGCCGGCGGCGCGCCCGAGGTCCTTGTGGATGCGCGCCACGCGCTCGACTTCGCCCTTGGCGGGGAAGCGCTCGTAGAAGCCTTCCTCGCGGAATTGGCGCGCCATCTCGCCCCACGGGCCGAGGCGCTGCTCCCAGCGCTGCACGCGTCCGGCTTCGGGCTCCGCGTCGTCGCGCGCAAGATCGGCGCACACACGCACCATCGCCTTGATGGTCACGGGCTTGGTGACCATGTAGTTTTCCTTGGCCCATACCGCATCGCCGAAGACCGAGCGCGCGGCCTTGAAGAAGTCGCGGATCATCGCGTAGTAGCGCGGCACTTCCTTCGAGCTGCCGCCCGCGAGCTGGATCGAGCGCCAGCGCCCGCGCACCCAACGATGCAGCTCGTTGAAGAGCTCGGCCTGCAGTACCCACTTGTCGCGCTGGCTGCGGCCGCCCAGGCGGTTGATGCGGTAGCGCAGCGGGCTGTCGCCCTCGCTGTAGAGCTTCTCCACCAGGCGCGCGGCGAACTTGCGGTCGGGCGCGGCAAACGACACATGCTCGTACAGGTCGACGAGGTGGCTCTTGTTGATGCGCGTCGGCGTCGAGTTGATGATCACGAACATCTCGGTCGCGAAGTCCTCGCTGCGGCCGTCGAAGATCACGCACGGCACGTTGATCGAGGCGGCGTCGTCGGGCCGCTCGTGCAGGTAGAAGCGCAGCGCTGCGAGGCGGTGCTGGCCGTCGATGATCAGGTACTTCGACGACGGTTCGCTCAAGGAGCCCGCGCCGCCGCCGCCATCGGCGCGGAAGTTCAGGCGCTCGGAGGTGAACAGCAGCACCGTGCCGGGGATCGGCGGCTGCGAGATCGCGGTCTCGTAGAAGTTCTTCAGCTGGCGCACCTTGGAGCGCGACAGCGAGCGCTGGAACGCCTTGTCGGTGCGCTCGATCCTGCTGATGAACTGCGCGATGTCGTCGTCCTCGGAGATGCGGCTCGGGTTGATCTCCTCACCCTCGCCATAGAAGCGGCTAATGAAGCGCACCTTCCCGAGCAGATCCTTGGCCGGGTAGCTGGCGAAGTAGAAGACGCCGTCCTTTTGTCGGATCTGCGTCGCTTGCATAACCGCTTTCTCCGTGTGCCCAGTCCCCCCAGGGTGGGCAAGGCGCGAATACTAAAGGAAAATCGTGGCCTTAGCAGGCAGATCGCAGAAGGGCCTGCAGCACCTCCCCGGTGCGCCGGCTCTGCACGAACGCCGCCGCCCCCGAGTTCGCCGGGCCCGCGCCGGGCAGCAACGGCAGGGTACGGCGCTCGACCAGCCGGCCCGAAACCGCGAACGGCCCAAGCCATTCCAGCACGACATGGTCGTGGGTGAGGATCCGGCCCCGGTTCTCGCCCGCCGTGACCCGGCTCTCGAGCCGACTCTGGTAGGCGGCAAGGTAGAGCAGCGCGTCATCCGTGGGATGGAGCAGCTCGGCGCTTGCCTCAACGTCCAGTCCTTTCGCATCCGCCGCGAGGACCTCGAGCCTGAGCCGGGCCTTAGCCGGCTGGGCATTGATGTGCGCGAGCGCCTCGTCGAATCCCGTGCCGGCCCAGCCCCGGAAGTCGCGCCCCTGCAGCACGACCTGCGGCGTATAGACGAGGGCCATGCGCTGGAGCTGCGAGAGCTTGCGCTGGCGCAGTGAGAACTCGCGCTTGGCATAAGGATCCTTCCAGCCGATGTAGTCCCAGTAGTCGACATGCAGCGCGAGCGGGACTAGCGCAGCGGGCGCATAGCGCTGTCCGAGGGAGGCCAGCCAGCGGTCCGCCGGTGGGCAGCTCGAGCAGCCTTCGGAGGTATAGAGCTCGACCAGCGCGGTCGTGCCGTGCCCGGACTGGGCCACGCACTGGACGGCTTGAACCGGCGCGGCGAGCGACGCGGCGACGAGAAGACTTGCGATCCGCATACCCGTTGGTCGAAACGGCAAGGGTCAGCTTACGCCCGGCCCCACGATAATCGAGCGTGCTGCCGCACCCCTTCTTTTTCCTTTCCTCGCTCGCGTGGAACCTCGGCCTCGGCATGACCTGGCTGGCGGTGCCGCTCTACGCGTATTCCCAGGGGCTCTCGAACGCCGAGATCGGAATCCTTTTCGCCGTGCCGGTCCTCGCCCAGGCGCCCCTCAACCTGGTCGGCGGCGCCTACACCGACCGGATCGGCGGACGGCGCATCCTGCTCGGGTCGTGCGTCGCCACGACCGCGGCCGGGCTGTGGTTCATGTTTGCCCATGGATTCTGGATGCTGCTCGCCGGCCAGATCGTTTTCGTCCTCGCCCGGGCGGCCTTCTGGCCCGCGAACTGGGCGATGGCAAGCGAGCTGCCGGGCGCGCGCGGCGTGCAGCTCGGCCGGCTGAATGCCACCACCAACTTCGGGCAAATCGTCGGCACCAGCGCCTGCGGGTTCCTGCTCGCCGCCGCAGGATTCCAGCCCACGTTCGCCGCGCTCGCGGCGACCGGTGCCATCGCCTTCGTTGCCGGTCTGGGAACGCCCGGGCAGCCCGCCAAGGCCGTTCCCTCGACGCACGTCCTCGCCGCCTACCTGCCGCTCCTGCGGGAGCGGATCATCGCGTACTCGGTCGTCTGCGCGTACGTCTCGGCGCTGCCGTTCTCGCTCTCGATGTCGTTCTACCCGGTGCTGCTCGCGCATTACGGCTACGGCGAGGAGACCTCGGGCATCCTGCTCGCCCTGCGCGCGGTCGGCTCGATCCTCGCGAGCCTGCTCGCGTCGCGCTTCGTCAGCACCGGGCCGCAGACCTTCTGGCCGGTGGGCTGCGGCATCGCCGTGGCCGCGGCGGTGGGCTGCGTGCCGCTCGTCAACCACATCGTGCCGATCGCTTTTTGGCTGCTGGTGGTGGGCGCCGGAACCGCGGCGATGACGCTCTACTTCCAGATCACTATTGCCGAGGCGAGTAAGCCCGAGGAACGCGGCTCGGCGCTAGCCCTGGGCGGCCTCGGCTGGAGCATCTCCCATCTCACCACGCCGCTCCTGATGGGCTTCCTCGCCGACCGCTACGGGATCGTCACCGGCTTCTATGTGCTCGGCGGGTTCGCCTTGATCGCGGCACTGGCCATCGCCTTCCTGCGTCAGTGGGCGTTTCGAAAGGAGGCCTAGAAGCCGGCTTTCAGGCGGCCTTGAAGAGGCTCGGCTCGAGGGCGTGCCGCTCGAGCAGGCGGTAGAACTCGGTGCGATTGCGTCCCGCGAGGCGCGCGGCCTTGGTCACGTTGCCGCCGGTGATCTTCAGGATGCGCACCAGGTAATCGCGCTCGAACGCGCGCCGCGCCTCGTCGAGCGGCGTGAGCGAGGAATCCCCGGCATCGAGCGCCTGGCGCACGAGCGACTCGGGAATCACCTCGGTCGCGGAGAGCGCCACCGCCTGCTCCACCACGTTGAGCAGCTGGCGCACGTTGCCCGGCCAGGGCGCCGAAACGAGCAGCTCCATCGCCTCGGGCGAAAAGGCGAGCTGCACGCGCCGGTAGCGCGTGCCGAGCCGCGACAGGAATTCGTTGGCGAGCAGCGGGATGTCCTCGCGGCGCTCGGCGAGGGTGGGGATGTAGAGCTTCACCACGTTCAGCCGGTAGTAGAGGTCCTCGCGGAATTCGCCCGAGGCGATCCTCTCTTCGAGCTTTCGGTGGGTCGCCGCGATCACGCGCACGTCCACGTCGAAGCTCTCGTGCGAGCCCACCGGGCGGATTTTTCTCTCCTCCAGCGCCCTCAGCAATTTCACCTGCAGCGGCAGGGGCATGTCGCCGATCTCGTCGAGG
>DASRIR010000198.1:0-2063 GCA_035649875.1 Burkholderiales bacterium
GAGCGCGGTGGCGTAGCCCGCGTCGCGCAGGAGCGAGGCCAGCGTCGGATGTCCGGGCGGCAATCCGAGAATCTCGCTCCCGCGCAAGCGGCTCGCGATCGGCTCGTCCGCGCCGCCGCGCAAGCGATACTGCCAGCGCCCGGTCGCGAGGGCGAAGCGCGTCGGCGAGCACACGGGCGAGTTGGCATAGCCGTCGGTAAAGCGCACGCCCTGCGCAGCCATGCGGTCGAGGTTGGGCGAGCAATCGGACCGCCCGCCGTAGCATCCGAGGTCGGCGTAGCCGAGATCGTCAGCCAAGATGAAGAGGAAGCTCGGTCGGTTGGCCATTCAGTGTAGTAGCTACTCGACGCGTATACCGGCCGCTTTGGCTACGTTGCCCCAGCGCTCGATCTCCATGTCGATCAAGCGGGCGAATTGTCCTGGAGTCCCCGGCGCGGCGTCGGCGCCCAGCTTAGCGAGCACGGCCTGCACTTCGGCCGCTTGCATCGCTTCGCGGATCGCGTCATTGAGTTTCTGCACGACAGCCGCTGGCGTCCCCGCGCGGGCCACGACGCCCTGCCAGTCGCGCACCACGAAATCCGGGAAGCCTGCCTCCACCATCGTCGGCACATCCTTCAGCGCGTCTATCCGCCGCGGTCCCGTTACGGCGAGCGCGCGCAACTTGCCCGCCGAAATGTGTGGAATCATCGGCGGCGTAGCGGCGAACATGAACTGATGTTGACCTCCGAGCAAGTCGGCTATGGCCTGGGGAAATTGGTTATAGGGAACGTGCAGCGCTTGCGCTCGCGTCTGCAGCTTAAACAGCTCCCCGGCGATATGCGCCGGCGTGCCCGGGCCGCCGGAAGGGAAACTTAGCTTTCCTGGTTGCGCTTGCAACAGCGCGGCGAGCTCCCGCGCCGACTGCACGTGGAGCGAGGGATGCACGACCAACACGTTGTACGACCAAACTGTCTGGCCGACCGGTACGAAATCCTTGCGCAGGTCGAACGGCACGCGCGCGTAAATGGTCTGCGCGACCGACATAGGCATATACGTGATCATGAGGGTATAGCCGTCGGCAGGCTGCTTTAGCACGTCGACCCCGCCCACAGCGCCGGTGGCGCCGGGTCGCAGCTCCACCACCATCGGCTGTCCAAGCAGAACGCTAAGACGCTCGGCTACCACCCGGGACAAGATATCGATCGGCGTGCTTGGCGCGGCGGGCACGACCAAACGGACCGGTTTTGAGGGATAAGGCTGTGCAATAGCCTGCGCCGCGGCGAAGGCGCAAGTGAAGCCAAGCGCGCGTAGCCAATCCAGCGTTGTCATCTCGCCTCCTCTGCCGGCCTGAATGCCGGCGAGCCCACTACACCATGCCGGCGCGCAGTAGGTAAGATGGCAGCGTCATACTGGATATAACTGTGGGTTATAGCGTGCGGCTCAACCAAATCCGGGATTTCGTAGCAGCGATCGAGCATGGCAGCATCAACGGCGCGGCCCGTGCGCTTGGAATATCTCAACCCGGCATCACGAAGAGTATCAAAGGGCTTGAAAAGGACCTCGAAGTCCAGCTGGTGCAGCGCACCACACGGGGTGTCGTTCCAACAACTTTTGGCCGCGCGTTCTTCCTACGCGCACGAGTTGCGCAGTCCGAGCTACGCCGCGGCGCGCAGGAGATCAAACAGCTCGCCGGCCAGGCGGGCGGCTCCGTGGCGTTCGGCACGGGTCCCATCGCTGCCGCTATGATCGTGCCGGAGGCGATCAACGTCTTTCGTCGGCAGTTCCCCCAGCCGGACGTGCGTGTGGTCGAGGGGTTCCCTCAAGGATTGCTGCCGCGCGTGCGGGATGAGACGCTCGATTTTCTAATTGGTCCGCGCTTCCCCAATCTCGTCTTGGACTCAGCCATATCATTCCGGCCACTATTCCAACATCAGCTTGTGGTGGCGTGCCGCGACGGTCATCCCCTCGCGTCGACGCGCTCTCTCGCTGAGCTCGCGGGCTCGGCATGGTTGTGCTTCGAGCCGCGCGAGCTGCTCGATGAGACATTCAGGGCCCTCGGTGTCGCATTGCCCCGCACGGTGGTT
>DASRIR010000199.1:0-11037 GCA_035649875.1 Burkholderiales bacterium
CTGCTTTCCGCCGAACTCAGGGAGCTAAGACACCGATGAAAAAGCCCAGCATCAGCCGCCAGCTCGCCGAGGACCTGGTCGCCGCCAGCCGCATCCTCGCGCAGCACGAGGTGCTCGACGCCTACGGCCATGTCAGCGCGCGCAGCGACAAGCGGCCCGAGCGCTTCGTCATGTCGCGCTCGCTCGCGCCCGCGCTGGTCACCGCCGCCGACCTGATGGAGCTCGGCGCCGACAGCGAGCCGCTGCCCGGGGACAAGCGCAAGGGCTTCCTCGAGCGCTACATCCACGGCGAGATCTACCGCGCGCGGCCCGAGGTGATGGCGATCGTGCACAGCCATTCCGCGTCGGTGATCCCGTTCGGCGCCACGCGCACCAGGCTGCGGCCGATCTATCACATGGGCTCGTTCCTCTGGTCCGGTACCCCGGTTTTCGATATCAGAAAAACAAAACCCGACAATGACCTGCTGATCCGCGATCGCCCGCTTGGCAAGGCGCTGGCGGGAACGCTCGGCAAGTGCAACTGCGTGCTGATGCGCGGCCACGGCATGACGGTGATCGGCGACAGCGTGCCGGAAGCCGTGTTCCGCGCGATCTACACCGAGATGAACGCGCGCCTGCAGCTGCAGGCGACCCAGCTCGAGGGTCCGATCGAGTTCCTGAGCGACGAGGAGGGCAGGCGCTCGAGCGCCGCCAACCGCGGCACCCTCGAGCGGCCGTGGGAGCTGTGGAAACGGCAGGCTCTGGCTCGGACAAACAGATAAACCGATTTTAGGCGTGGGACTTGTGACACACGCGAGTGTGGAAATATGCACATTGCGGCGGGTTTCCTTATCATGGCTTGATAGGTCTTTGGAAAGCGCTGAGGGAATACGGATGCGCTGTCCGTACTGCCAGACCGAGACGACTGATATCGAGGGGCGTTGCCGCACTTGCGGCAAGCTTCTTGGGGAACGCGACTGCCCGGCCTGCGGCTTTGCCAACCCACTGACCTACCGCTTTTGCGGTCAATGCGGTGCGTCGGTCGCCGAAAGTATCGAGCGCCTGGCGCGCCCGGCCGAGCGGCGGCAAGTCACGGTGCTTTTCAGCGACATCATCGGCTGGACGCGCCTCGCGCGCGATCTGGATCCTGAAGACCTGGACGCCTTGTTGCGCAGGTACCAGTCAGCGTGCGCGGAGATCATCGGCCGCTACCGCGGCTACACCGCGCAGTATCTCGGCGACGGCGTGCTCGCCTATTTTGGGTATCCGGACGCGCACGAAGACGACGCGGAGCGAGCGGTTCGCGCCGGTCTGAGCATCGCGGAAGCCGTTCCGAGGTTGAGCCCAAGCCTTGCCGTGCGAGTCGGCATCGCCACGGGCCTGGTCCTTGCCGGCAACCGTGCCCAGGAAGGGAGCGCAAACGAGCTCGCGGTGATTGGCGAGACACCCAACCTTGCTGCCCGCCTGCAGGACCTCGCGCCGCCTAATGGCGTCGTCATTGCCCCCAGCACACGGCAGCTTCTCGGCACGCTGTTTGAATTCGAGTCGCTCGGCGAGCACACGCTCAAGGGCTTTGGAGACCCGGTCCAGGCCTACCGCGTGGTGCGCGATCGACCCGTCGATAGCCGATTCGAAGCGGTGCGCGATGCGGCGCTGACCCCGCTCGTCGGGCGCAAGGAGGAGATCGACCTGCTCGTCGGACGCTGGCAGCACGCCAAGCACGGCGAAGGCCAGGTGATCCTGCTCTCGGGCGAGTCCGGCATCGGCAAGTCGCGCACCGTGCAGGCGTTGAGGCAGCGGCTGTCCGCGGAGCCGCACATGGTGCTGCAATACCAATGCTCGCCGCACCACCGGGATAGCGCGCTGCATCCCGTGATCGTGCAACTGGAGCGCATGGCGGATTTCCGGCCGGGGGAGAAAGCGGGAGAGCGCCTGTCCAAGCTTGAAGCCCTGGTTTCCGGCTCGATGAAAAATACCGCTTCTGCGGTGCCGCTGCTTGCGGCGTTGCTGTCGATCGATGCCGGCAGCCGCTATCTGCCCCTGGGACTCGACCCGCAGCAGCAGAAGGATCGAACGCTCAGCGTCCTGGTGCACTACCTCGACGGTTTGGCCGCGCGCGTGCCGATCCTCATGGTGGTGGAGGACGCGCACTGGATCGATCCGACCTCGCTCGAATGGCTGGGACGGGTGATCGAATGGGCGCGCGCCGCTCGCATGCTGCTCGTCGTCACCTTTCGGCCCGAGTTTTCGCCGGACTGGGCCGATCGCTCACGGCTCGCGTATCTCACGCTCAACCGCCTGAGCCGCCGGGAGAGTGAGGCGATCGTGCGCCAGCTCGCCGTGCATGATTCGCTCGCCAACGACACGGTCGAGCAGATCGTAAGCAAGACCGACGGCGTTCCGCTCTTCATCGAGGAGGTCACCAAGGCGGTGCTCAAGGAGACCGAACGCTCGGCGGAACAGGCCGCCTCGTCGACGATCGCAGTGCCGTCCAGCCTGCATGATTCGCTCATGGCGCGCCTCGACCAGCTGACGAGCGTCAAGGAGGTCGCGCAGGTCTGCGGCGTCATCGGACGCGAATGCTCGTTCCCGCTGTTGTCCGCGGTGATCGGCTGGCCGCTGGCGAAGCTGGAGGCGGCGATGGACCGGATCGTCGAGTCGGGACTCATGTTTCGTCACGGGACGCCGCCCGAGGCGACCTGCGTGTTCAAGCACGCGCTGGTGCAGGACGCGGCCTATGCCAGCTTGCCGCGCAGCAGGCGCCAGGCGCTCCACGCGCGCACCGCCGAGGTGCTGGTCGAGCGTTTTGCCGAAACCGTAGCCACCCAGCCCGAGCTGATGGCGCACCACCTGACGGCGGCAGATCGTTTCGCGGACGCGATCGGGTACTGGGAGAAGGCCGGTCAGCGTGCCGCCAAGCGCTCCGCCAACCTCGAAGCGGTACGACATTTCTCCCGGGCGCTCGAGCTTCTCGCCCGGCTGGCGGACACGCCGGAGCGGGCACGGAGGGAGCTCGCGCTTCGCGTCATGCTGGGTCCGACGCTGATCATCACTCGCGGGCCGTGGAGCGCCGACGTGCGGCAGAACTATGCGCGTGCGCAAAGCCTGTCCGCGCAATTTTCGGATAGCCCGCAACGCTTCGCCGCCTTGTGGGGGCTGTGGCGCATCACGCGCAGCTTCCTCGAGAAGCAGCGGATTTCCGACGATCTGCTGCAGGTCGCGGGTAGCCTGCGCGATCAGGGACTGGTGTTGCAGGCGCATCACACGCAGTGGGCCACCCGCTTTCACCTTGGACTGCACGCCGAGTGCCTGAGCCACATCGAGGAAGGTCTGCAGCTCTATGCCCGTGGCGATTATCGATCGCACGCCGCCATCTACGGCGGTCACGACCCGAAGGTATGCGCTTGCGGTGAGGCAGCCTATTCGCTGTGGCTGCTCGGCCAGCCGGAGCGAGCCGCGGCCCGGGCGGACGAGGCGCTCGCCTGGGCGAGAGGTCTGGACCACAGCGGTAGCCTGGCGCACGCGCTCGAAATGAACCTGCTGCTGCACTGCTACCGCCGCGACGCCCGGAAAGTCATGACCCTCGCCGACGAGATCATCGATTTCGCCGAGCGGGAGAACTTTCCGGTGCATAAAGCCAAGGGCGACGTGTTTCGCGGCTGGGCGCTCGCCCAGCTAGGCGATCCGCGGGAAGGCGTGGACCTGATGCGCCGCGGCCTCGCTTCCCAGCAGGATGTGGGCACGCGCGAAGATCATCCGATCTTCTTCGACATGCTGGGCGAAGGATTCGGCATGCTCGGGGACGCCGCCGAAGGACTTCACGCCCTCGAGCAGGCGCTGTCGGAGACCAAGGCGACCGGCCTGGTGTTCTGGACCGCCGAGTTGCACCGGCGCCGCGGCGAGCTGTTGCGCACCCGCGGCGAGCTGGCCAAGGCGCAACTCGAGTTCCGGCGCGCGCGGCGCATCGCGCGCAGCCAGAAAGCGATTGCGCTGGAGTTGCGCGCTGCGATGAGTCTCGCGCGCCTCTGGTCCGACGATGCACGGGGGCGTGAAGGCTACGAAATTCTGGCGTCGGTGCAGCAACGATTCACCGAAGGCTTCGCTACGGTGGACCTGGTGGAAGCGAAGGCCTTGATGGAAGCCATGTCCTAAAACAAGCAGGTCGGCGCGCAGCGTCGGCCGATGGGCGTTACTTGACGGGGGAGGCGCGTGGGCGTCGGTGGCGGACTGACGGCAAAACATGGGGCGGCGCACGCTCCCCTGGGAAGGCCGTTTCGCACGGATACGGTCGAGCACGGCGATCGAGCCGCGAAGCGCTATCGGCTGGGCACTCATCGAACCGTGGATCCGCAGGAGACCCTGGACCGGCTCATGCCTCTGCTGCCGGAAATGGGCATCACGCGGATCGCCAACATCACCGGTCTGGACCTGATCGGCATCCCGGTCGTCATGGTGTGCCGGCCGAATTCACGTTCCGTTGCCGTGGCCCAGGGCAAAGGCTTCGACTTGGCGGCTGCCAAGGTATCGGGCGTCATGGAGGCGGTCGAGACTTATCACGCGGAGCGGGTGACGCTGCCGCTGCGGCTTGCGACCTACGCCGAGCTTTGCCGCTCGGAGTCCGTCGCCGACGTACGGCGCCTGCCGGTCTCGGTGCGCGGCCGATTTGCCGACGATGCGCCGATTCTGTGGATCGCCGGGCGGGATCTGGCTGGCGGCGAAACGGTCTGGCTGCCGTACGAGTGCGTGCATACCGACTACACCCTGCCATTCCCGCAGGGCAGCCTATGCTTTGCCGCCAACACCAACGGCCTCGCCTCGGGCAACCATGCGCACGAAGCGATCAGTCACGGCCTCGCCGAGGTGATCGAGCGCGACGCCATCACATTATGGAAGCGGCGCGATGGCGCATCGCGGCGCAGCACGGTCTTGGATCTGGACACGGTGGATGATGCCGCCTGCCGCGCACTGCTGCACCGCCTGTCCGCTTGCGGCGTCGATGCGATGGTGTGGGACGCGACCTCGGACGTTGGCGTCCCCACCTTCTACTGTCTTCTCGTCGGCCGGCAAGCCGCGTTCGCCGACCCGGAATTCGGCTCCGGTTGCCATCCCTCCCGCGCCATCGCGCTGTCGCGCGCGCTCACGGAGGCCGCGCAGGCGCGAACCACCTACATCGCCGGATCGCGCGACGACTTCCAGCCAGCGCTCTATTCGGCCGCTGCGCGCGAACGGCGTCTGCGCGACTGTCGCGCGCTCCTGGCGCTGCGCGAAGCCGCCCGCTCCTTCCGGGACGTGCCCAACTTCGAAACCGACGACATCGCCGACGATGTCGACTGGATGTTGCGCCGATTGGCCAGAGCCGGAATGGCGCAGGCGCTGGTGGTGGACCTGACCATCGCCAGGTACGGACTACCCGTCGTTCGCGTGGTGGTGCCCGGCCTGGAAGGACCCGACAAGGGCCCGGACAGCGACTACGTTCCGGGCGCGCGCGCGCGGGCAATGAGCGTGGCGCGTCCATGACGACGATCCTGTTCGCCGGGCCGACGCTGCACAGGCAGGACACGGCCATTCTCGGTTCGGCCGAGTGCTTGCCGCCGGTCCGGCAGGGCGACATCTACCGCGCGGCTTCGCGCCAGCGCCCGCGCGCCATCGGCATCGTCGACGGCGTGTTTCAGCACGTCCCGTCCGTCTGGCACAAAGAAATTCTTTGGGCCCTGTCCAATGGCATCCACGTCTTCGGCGCGGCCAGCATGGGCGCCCTGCGTGCCGCGGAGCTCTCTCCGTTCGGCATGGTGGGCGTCGGCCGGATCTTCGAAGCCTATCGCTCGGGTGTGCTGGAGCCCTACGGCGACGGGCCGTTCGAGGACGATGACGAAGTCGCGGTCATCCACGGCCCGCCGGAGATGGGGTACGTCGCGTTGTCCGAAGCGATGGTCAATATCCGGGCGACATTGGCCGAGGCGGCGGCCGCAGGCGTGATCGGCGCGGCCACGCGCGAAGCGCTGGTGCGCGTCGGCAAGGCCACGTTCTTTCAGGAGCGCAGCTGGGATTCCCTGCTCGACCGAGGTCTGGAAGGCGGCATTCCACGCCAGGAGATCGCCGATCTGCGCGCCTGGCTGCCGCAGGGTCGGGTTGATCTGAAGCGCCGGGACGCGCTCGAGATGCTGGCGGCGATGCGCACTTTCCTCGACGCCAATCCACCTCCAAAGCAGGTCACCTATAGCTTCGCGCATACCACCCTATGGGATAACGCCGTTGCGGCGATTGAAGACAGCGAGATGGCAGCTCCGCGGGACGCGATATGGGACGAGCTGCGCATCGGTCCCGAAACCAGCAAGGCTGCGGGACGCGCTGACTTATGGCGCGTGCTCGCGTTGCAGGAGTGCGACCGGCGCGGAATCGACGTCACGCCCCAGGAGCGCAGTCGCGCCGCTGCCGACTTTCGCCGACAGCACGGACTCGCCAGTGCCGCAGAGCTCCAATGCTGGCTCGCCCGCAATCACCTGGACCACGATGGCTTCGACCGTCTGATGGCGGACGAGGCGCGCTTGGAAAAGCTCCAGGCGGCGGCGGGGACGACAGGCGCATCCGTCCGGCTCGACCATGCGCGCGTTTGCGGCCGCTTTGCCGAGCTGGCCGAGCGCGCGGCCGACAAGGAGCGCTCGCTGGCTGCAGTGCTCCTTGCAGCGTCGATCCCGGACGCCGCCGCTTCGCTTCAGGCATTGGTGTGGTACTTCGAGGACCGGCTCGGCCGCGAGATGCCGGCCGATTTGGAGACCTACGCGCGCAGCGCAGGCTACGGCGATGCGACCTCATTCCGGCGCGCGGTGTGGCGCGAGCACCTGTATTGCCGGCTTGCGAGATAGGACCGCCATGCCGCGCATCCACGATGAGATGATTCGCGCACGCGGGACCCGGTTCGCCCTGTATCCGCAGCCGCCTTTTCTGAGAGAAGTCGAGTTGGAGACGGTGTGGGTCTCGCCGCGGCCGGGAACGATCGGACCTGGCCCGCGCGATGACCGCATGTACGTCGTGGATGCGATCGGCAAGACCCAGTACGAGCTCGACGGTCCGCCCTACCGCGGGCCCGCAAATCCGCCCGTGGTGCCCGGCCACGACGGCCATTTCGACCATCTGAGGCCGGGGGAGCCAGGTTTCGCGGCCGCGCACATGTATGCCTCCATCCGGCGCGTGCTCGACATCTGGGAAGGCTATTTCGGTAGGACCATCGCCTGGCATTTCCGCGACCGTTTCGAGCTGCTCGAGCTGGTGCCCTGGGTCGATTGGGACAACGCGCATTCGGGGCCTGGTTACATCGAAACCGGTTACGGCGAATCCGAAGACGGCGCGCGCCATCCTCACTATCTGAACTTCGACGTCCTCGCGCACGAGCTCGGCCACAGCATCCTGTTCGCCGAGATCGGAGCGCCGCCGCCAGCCGCGATGACGGCGGAGTACCGGGGCTTCCAGGAATCGGGGGCCGACCTTTTCGCCATTGTGGCGGCGCTGCATTTCGACTCGGTGGTCGACCGCCTGTTGCGAACCACGCGCGGCAACCTGTACGGTCTGAACGAGCTCAGCAACATCGGCGAGCTCTCGGATACCGAACAGATCCGCGTGGCGTGCAACGCGTACCGCATGTCCCAAGTGCCCGATCCCCGGTTGCCGGTGAGCGCGCTGACGCAACCCGACATCCACCGGCTGGGCGAGCCATTGACCGGCGCCATCTTCGACATCTTCGTCGAGACCTTCCAGGCCGACCTCGTCGCCGCGGGGCTCATCGGCGACGATCTCGCGGCCCTGTCTTACGGCATTCCAGAGCATCCCCAACATCTCGACGCGGTGGCGGAAGGCTTCGCCCGCGCCTATCGCGGCCGCCACGAGGAATTCAAGGCAGTGCTGCTCGCCGCGCGCGACTACCTCGGAGCGCTGCTGGTCGGCACCTGGACACGCTTGTCGCCGAATTTCCTGCGCTACGCCGGCGTGGGCCGTGCCCTCATCGCCGCGGACGGCGTGCTCACTGGTGCACGGCGGCAACGCGTCATTCGCGAAAGCCTCGCCTGGCGCGAGATCGGCATTGCCACCGCTGCCCGGCAAGAGCCCGATCTGGCCTGGCGGGCAAGGCTGCGCAGCCTGCCGTATCGCGAGCGGTGGCGGCTCGCCCGTCGAGGATTGTTCTACTAAAAAAGGAGACTAGCTCATGAAAGAAAATCTACTCTCAGCGTCAGGCATCATCCTGTTCGGGCGCGTGTTTCCGCTGCAGATAGACCGCAAGGAACTGCCCGCGGGCCTCGGGGGGAATCAATTTCTCAGGCAGCAGCTGAGCAAGGAAGACTCCAGGTTGGCCCGCATCTATGCGTTCACTTATGAAGGCACTTTTTATAACCTGCCCAAGCCCGCAGTGTTCCTCGTACATGGCAATGGCGAGGACATCGCGGGGTTCGTCGACGGCAAGGGGGCAGGGGTCGGCGGGTCTGGACTGGTCGCGCGCGACTTCGGATTCGAGCCGGATGTAAAAGCCTGGGAATACGACAAGGGCGACTTCACGCTGCGCGCCGACATCGTTTCGGGCACCTTCGAGGAGATACTGCTGGAGGCCGCGCTTTCGATGACGGCGCCCGATGCGATCGTCTCGCGCTCCGATCTCGCGGCGCGTTCCGACCTTGCCTCGCGCTCCGACCTCGCGTCGCGCTCCGACCTGACCTCGCGCTCCGATCTTGCCCTCCGGCACCGCCTGAAGGGATAGCGCTGACCGTCAGTACGCCGGCTTTTCGCGGCGGGGGGCGATGGATCGCCGCAGCAGCCAGGTCGCGATCGTGAGGTTGAGCAGGTTGAACGCGATGCCGTTGACGAACGCGGCCCTGTACGAGCCGGTGAAGTCGAAGATCACGCCCGAAATCCAGCCGCCGAAGGCCATGCCGAACAGCGTGGCCATCAGCACGATGCCGGTGCGCACGCCGGCTTCGCGCGGCGGGAAGTACTCGCGCACGATGATCGCGTACGAAGGCACGATGCCGCCCTGGAACAGGCCGAACATGGCCGAGACCACGTAGAGCGACATCAGGCCGTCGAAGGGGAGGAATAGGAGCAGCGCGACACCCTGCAGGAACGAGCCCAGGAGCAGGGTGCGCAGGCCGCCGATGCGGTCGCAGATCCAGCCGGAAACCAGGCGGCTGACGATGCCGAAGGCGAGCATGATGGAGAGCATCTCGGCGCCGCGCGCCGCGCCGTAGCCGAGGTCGCCGCAGTAGGCGACGATATGCACCTGCGGCATCGACATCGCGACGCAGCAGCCGATGCCGGCGACGATCAGCAGCACCATCATGGTGTTGGGCGCAAGGCCCAGCGGCCGTTCGCTGCGCTCGATCCGGCCCGCGCTCGCGGCGCTTTCCAGCGCCGGGGGCTTGCGGCGCAGCGCGAGCCCGAGGAGCAGCATGCTCGCGGTGCTGAAGATTCCCACGCCGGTGTAGGTCGCGCGCCAGCCGATGGTGTCGAACAGGTATTGCAGGGTCGGGGGCCAGACCGCGCCGGCGAGGTAGTTGCCGCTGGCGCAGATCGCCACGGCGATGCCGCGGCGCCGGTTGAACCACAGCGCGGTGTCCGCGACCAGCGGCGCGAACGTGGTCGAGCAGCCCAGCAGCCCGATCAGCACGCCGTAGGCCAGGCTGAATTGCAGCAGCGTGGTCGCGTTTCCGGCGAGGATGAAGCCGCCGCCGAGTCCGAACGCACCGATCGTCACCGGCCTCACCACGCCGAAGCGATCCGCGAGGCGCCCCATCAGGATGCCGCCGATGCCGAAGCCGAGCATGGTGAGCGTGTAGGGCAGCGAGGCTTCGCCGCGCGAGGCGCCGAATTCGGCCTGCACCGGGCCGATCGCCACCGCCATCGAGTACATGCCCGAGCCGCCGATGGTCATGAGCGCGAGCGCGGCGCCGAGCCGCAGCCACGCGTAGGTCGATTCCGGTTCGCTAGTCACTGGATCATAGTATCGTCGCGCTTTCCATTAGAGGAGAACCATTTCATGGCCGTGAAGCAGCCCCCTTCCACCATCGCGCAGGTCAAGGACGTGTTCACCAAGCTGGGCGAGATCAGCGACAAGGTCGTGTTCGGCGACGTCTGGGAGAGGAAGCAGCTCTCCAAGCGCGATCGCAGTCTGATCACGGTCGCGGCGCTGACTGCGCTCTATCGGCCCGACCAGCTGCGCGGGCACCTGCACCGCGCGTTCGACAACGGCGTCACCAAGGAGGAAATCATCGAGATCATCACCCACCTTTCCTTCTATGCCGGCTGGCCGAACGGCGGCACCGCGGCGCTGATCGCGAAGGAAGTGTTCAAGGAACGCGGCGTATGAAGATCGGCTTCATCGGCCTGGGCGCGATGGGCCGGCCGATCGCCGCCAACCTGCAGCGCGCCGGCCACGACCTCCAGGTGTTCGACCTGCGGCGCATCGAGGGCCTGGGCACGTGGAAGGAGTCCGTCACAGAAGCGGCGCAGGATTGCGAGCTTCTGTTCACCTCGCTGCCGGGTCCGGCCGAAGTGGAAGCGGTGGCCTCCCAGGTGCGCTCGGCGCAGGCCTGGTTCGACCTCAGCACCAACTCACCCCAGGTGGTGCGGCGCATCCACGCGTCGCTCGCCAAGCGCAACGTCCAGTTCCTGGATGCGCCGGTGAGCGGCGGGCCGCGCGGCGCGCAGAGCGGGAAGCTCGCGATCTGGGTCGGCGGCGACGCGGCGGTCTTCAACAAATATGAATCGGTGTTGAAGCAGATCGGAGACCAACCCTATTACGTCGGCGCGATCGGCGCGGGCACGGTGGCCAAGCTCGCGCACAACGCCGCGAGCTTCACGGTGCAGGCGGCGCTGGCCGAGATCTTCACGCTCGGCGTCAAGGCCGGCGTCGAGCCGCTCGCGCTGTTCAAGGCCCTGCGCCAGGGCGCGACCGGGCGCAAGCGCACCTTCGACCGGCTGCCGGAGCATTTCCTGCCCGGGGTCTACGACCCGCCGGCGTTTACCGTGCGCCTCGCGCACAAGGACATGGCGCTCGCCATGGAACTCGCGGCGGAG
>DASRIR010000200.1:0-64069 GCA_035649875.1 Burkholderiales bacterium
CACTTTCTCCACCGCCGGCATCACGTCGAACGCCTTTTGGTGGCAGTGGCCATGCAACAGGACCCGCCGCTTCGTTTCCTTGAGCCTTAGCTTGCGCGGCTCGCGCGCGAGGTACTCCTCGAACAGCAGTGCGCCTTGCAGCTTGTTGCCGTCGGGCAGCAGCACGCCGAATTCATCGCGCAAGGAGAACAGGCACGAAGGCTCGAGCCCGATGATCGGCACGCCTTTCGCGACATAGGGCGAAAGCGCGTTCACCATCCTGCGCGCTTCGCGCTTGGCTTCGTCCACCAGCCCGGCGGAGAGGAAAGTGCGTCCACAGCACAACCCGCGCGGCGCATGGACACGGTGTCCGGCGGCTTCGAGCACCTTGAACGCCGCGCGCGCATTCTCCGGCTCGAAGTAGCGGTTGAACGTGTCGACGAAGAGCACCACGTCCGCTTCTTCCTTCCCCGTATCCGAGAAAAAATCGGTGCGCCACTTCGGCAGCTCGCGCTTGGCAGTGAATCCGAGTGACCCCTTGAACAAGGAAGAGAAAAGGTTGGATACCGGCGCTATGCGCGCTGCCCACGGGGCATAGCGCGGCAGGTAACCGATCGCGCGCGCGCGCGCCGAGAGCCCGTGCTTCGCCCGGTAGTGCGACTGGAACTCGATCTTCATGCGCGCCATATCGACGCCGGTCGGGCACTCGCGCTTGCAGCCCTTGCAGGAAACGCAGAGGTCGAGCGCGTCCTTCACCGCTTCCTCGCCCTCGTCGCCGAGCTGGTTCGAAAGCGCGAGGCGCAAGGTATTCGCCCGGCCGCGGGTGAGGTGACGCTCATCGAGCGTCGCGCGGTACGACGGGCACATGGTGCCGGCGTCGAACTTGCGGCAATGGCCGTTGTTGTTGCACATCTCGACCGCCTTGTCGTAGCCGCCCCATTCGCTCCAGTCGAGCACCGCGGCGGCGGGCGAGGTCGCATACCCCGGCTTGAAGCGGAAAAGCGACTTGTCGTCCATGCGCGAAGGGTTGACGATCTTGCCGGGGTTCATCAGCCCGTGCGGATCGAGCCAGGACTTGATCTCGGCGAGCGCCGCGATGAGCCGCGGGCCGAAGAACGGCGCGATCCACTCGGAGCGCACCAAGCCGTCGCCGTGCTCGCCGGAGTACGCGCCCTTGTACTCCTTCACCATCGCGCAGGCTTCTTCGGCGATCGCGCGCATCTTCTGCGCACCGTCGCGCCGCATGTCGAGCACCGGGCGCACGTGCAGCGTGCCGACCGACGCGTGCGCGTACCAGGTGCCGCGCGTGCCGTGCTTCTCGAATACGCGCGTCAAGCGGTCGGTGTATTCGGCGAGATGCTCGAGCGGCACGGCGCAGTCCTCGATGAAGGACACGGGCTTGCCGTCGCCCTTCATCGACATCATGATGTTCAGGCCAGCTTTTCTTACCTCCCACACTGCGCGCTGCAGATTCGAGTCGGTAATCTCCACCACGCTCCCCGGCAGCCCAAGGTCGGCCATCAGCTGCACCAGGTCCTTCAGCCGGCCGGCGCGGGCATCGGCAAATTCCACCAGCAGGATCGCGTCCGGATCGCCCTTGATGAAGGCGTTCACGGTCTTCTCGAACGCCGGGTTATCCCGGGCGAGGCCGATCATGGTGCGGTCGACCAGCTCGACCGCGGTGGGCCCGAGCTTCACGATGTGCTGCGTGAGCGCCATCGCGGTATAGAACTTCGCGAAGTGGCATACGCCGAGCGAGCGCTTTTCGGGCAGGCGCGCCAGCTTCAAGTGCAGGCGCTCAGAGTAGGCGAGCGTGCCTTCGGACCCGACCAGGAGATGCGCCGCGTTCGCGTGCGGCGGTCCGAGGTGGTCGAGGTTGTAGCCCGCCACCTTGCGCAGGACCTTCGGAAACCGCGCTTCGATTTCCGCCCTTTCGCGCTCGTACAGCTGCTTGAGCTTCTGTACGAACTGGCCATACTCCCCCGAGGCTTCGTGCAGAGGACCGAAGCGCCAGCGGTGACCCGAAGCGGTCACGGCTTCGATCGCAAGGACGTTGTGCACCATGTTGCCGTACTCGATCGAGCGCGAGCCGCAGGAGTTGTTGCCGGCCATGCCGCCGAGAGTCGCCTGGGCGCTTGTCGACACGTCGACCGGAAACCACAGGTTGTGCTTGCGCAGATGCGCGTTCAACGCATCGAGGACTACGCCGGGCTGCACCACGGCTACCGCTTCTTCGACCCGGACCTCCATTATTTTGTTGAGGTATTTGGTGTGGTCGATGAGGAGCGCCGCACCGACCGCCTGCCCGCACTGCGAGCTGCCCGCGCCACGCGGCAGCATCGGCACCCCCTGCTCTGCGGCAATCGCCATCGCGGTTCGGGCAGATTCTTCGCTGCGCGGCACAACGATGCCGATCGGCTCCACTTGGTAGATCGACGCGTCGGTCGAGTAGCGGCCGCGGCTTGCGGCGTCGAACATGACCTCGCCGTCCACCTCCTTGCGCAGGCGCAAGGCCAGGGAAGACGCGCCGGCCGGCGCAAACTTGATCGGGGTAAAGGGAGCGTTCACAGGGGGACTAGCGTCAGGGCCGTGGTTAGAATACCCCAATGACCCCGCCGTCCACCCGCAAAGCCGGCCGCCACTTCCTCCAGATCCCGGGCCCGACCAACGTGCCCGATCGCGTGCTGCGCGCGATCGATTTCCCGACCATGGACCATCGCGGCCCGGAGTTCGCGGTGCTCGGCAAGGAAGTCCTCGCGGGAATGAAGCGCGTGTTCAAGAGCCCGCAGGGCGAGGTGGTGATCTACCCCGCCTCCGGCACCGGCGCGTGGGAAGCGGCGCTTGCCAACACGATGTCGCCGGGCGATCGCGTGCTGATGTACGAGACCGGGCACTTCGCCACGCTGTGGCAGAAGATGGCGACAAAGCTCGGGCTCGACGTCGACTTCATTCCCGGCGACTGGCGCCGCGGGGCGGACCCCGACGCCATCGAGAAGAAGCTGCGTGCGGATTCGGACAAGCGGATCAAGGCGGTGTGCGTGGTTCACAACGAAACGTCGACCGGCGTCGCCTCGAGGATCGGCGACGTGAGAAAGGCGATCGACGCCGCGAGCCATCCGGCGCTCTTCATGGTCGACACGATTTCCTCGCTCGCGTCGATCGACTATCGCCATGACGAGTGGGGCGTCGACGTGACCGTCGCCGGCTCGCAAAAGGGCCTGATGCTGCCGCCGGGGCTTTCTTTCAACTGTGTTTCCGCGCGTGCGCTGCAGGCGGGCAAATCGGCCAAATTACCCCGCAGCTATTGGGCGTGGGACGAGATGATCGCCAACGGCAAGAGCGGATACTTCCCGTACACGCCGGCGACCAACCTGCTTTACGGCCTGCACGAGGCCCTCAAGATGCTGCTCGACGAGGAAGGGCTGGATGCGGTGTTCGCCCGGCACCAGCGCCACGCCGAGGCGACGCGGCGCGCGGTGCGCGCATGGGGTCTCGAGATCTTCGCGCTCGACCCGCGCGAGTACTCCGCCTCGCTCACCGCGGTGCTCATGCCGGCGGGCCACGACGCGGACCGGCTGCGCAAGGTGATCCTCGATGCCTTCGACATGTCGCTCGGCACCGGACTCACCAAGCTTAGCGGCAAGGTATTCCGCATCGGCCACCTCGGTGACCTCAACGATCTCACGCTGATGGGGACGCTCGCCGGCGTGGAGATGGGTCTCGGCCTCGCGGGCGTGCCGGCAAAGAAGGAAGGCGTACAGGCGGCGATGGAGTACCTCGTCACGGCAGCCTCCGCCCCCGCCCGAAAAGTCGCCTAGCCGAGCATGAGCGGGCCGCTGGCTGGGGTGAAGGTCCTGGAGCTGGCTCAGATCATGGCCGGGCCGACGTGCGGCATGATGCTCGCGGACCTTGGCGCCGACGTGATCAAGGTCGAGCGCGTGCCCGGCGGCGACGACACGCGCCGCATGGATCGGCCGTCGGTGAACGGCGAGTCCGCCTCGTTCATGGCGATGAACCGCAACAAGCGCGGCATCGCGCTCAACCTGAAGATGCCCGCCGCCCAGGAGGCCCTGAAGCGCATGGCGGCGAAAGCCGATGTCGTCACCGAGAACTATCGCAAAGGCACGATGGAGAAGCTCGGTGTCGGCTACGACCAGCTCAAGGCAGTGAATCCCGGGCTGATCTATTGCTCCGTCTCCGGCTACGGGCGTACCGGCCCCTATGCCGACAAGGGCGGCTATGACCTGATCGCTCAGGGCATGTCGGGTCTCATGTCCGTCACCGGCGAGCCTGGACGTCCGCCGGTCAAATCCGGCGGTCCGGTCTGCGACATCAATGCCGGCCTGCTCGCGGCGCTCGGCGTGGTCTCGGCCTATGTACACCGCCTGAAGACCGGCGAAGGCCAGCTCGTCGACACGTCGCTTTTCGAGGCCGGCATCCAGCAGATGTACTGGCAGGCGGCGATCTTTTTCGCGACCGGCGAGGTACCCGGCGCGACCGGTTCCGCGCATATCCTGTCAGCGCCGTACCAGGCGTTCCGCGCCGCCGATGGCTGGCTGACGATCGGCGGGGCGAACCAGGGCAACTGGGAACGCCTGGTGCGCGTGCTGCAAGCTCCGCAATGGCTGTCCGACCCGCGCTTCTCCAGCAATGCGGAGCGCATGAAGCATCTGGACGCGCTCGCGGCGGCAATGAACGAGAAGATTCGCGCGTGGAAGGTGAACGACCTGCTGGCGGCGCTCGATGCCGAGGGCGTGCCGTGCGGGAGGATCAATTCGATCGCCGACGTGGCCGCCGATCCGCATGCGCTCGCCCGCCACATGGTGGTCGAGCTGGAGCATCCGCGCGCCGGACGAACGCGCGCGCTTGGCCTGCCGGTGAAACTTTCACGCACGCCGGGACGAGTTTCGCGCCCGGCGCCCGTCCTCGGCCAGCACACGCGCGAAGTGCTGTCGGAATTCGGCTTCTCGCGCGCCGAGATCAACGCTTTGGTGGAGAGCGGGGCTGCCGTGGCTGCTGAACTATCATCCGCGTACAACGACTAGGAGGAGGAAATGAAGAACTCCGTGCATTGGATCGCCGGCGCCGCATTGGCGCTGGCCGGCATGACGGCGCAGGCCCAGCAGTGGCCGCAGAAGCCGATGATTTTCCTGAACCCGTTCCCCGCGGGCGGCGGCACTGACACGTTCGCGCGTCCGATTGCCGCGAAGCTCTCCCAGCAGCTCGGCGAGCAGGCGCTGATCGAGAACCAGGGCGGTGCCGGCGGCACCGTCGGCGCCGCGAATGCCGCCAAGCGCGCGCCGGACGGCTATAACTGGTTCTTCGGCGCGGTGCATCACACCATCGCCGAAAGCCTGTACACCAAGCTGAACTACAGTCTTGAGAAGGATTTCGAGCCGGTCACGGTCGCAGCGTTCGTGCCGAACGTGGTCGTGGTGCACCCGAAGCACAAGGACAAGTTCAAGACGCTGAAGGACCTGATCGCCTACGCAAAGGCCAACCCGGACAAGCTGAACTACGGCTCGGCGGGCAGCGGCACCACGCATCACCTGTCGGTCGAACTGTTCAAGACCATGACGCAGACCAAGCTGGTGCATGTGCCCTACAAAGGCGCCGGTCCGCTGATGGTCGACCTGCTCGCCGGCCAGGTCGATCTCGCGTTCGACGGCATGGGAACCTCGTCAACGCAAGTTAAGGCGGGCAAGCTGATCCCGCTCGCCATCACCAGCGCGCAGCGCAATCCGGTGCTGCCCAACGTGCCGACGGTGCACGAAGCTGGCGTCCCCGGCTACGAGGTGCGCACCTGGTACGGCATCTGGGCGATCAAGGGCACGCCGCCGGCGATCAAGGACCGCATGTACAAAGAGATCGTCAAGGCGATGAACGAGCCCGATCTCAAGCGGATCTGGGCCGAGCAGGGCGCGGATGCGGGCGGCATGCCGCCGGCGGAGATGGAGAAGCTGGTGAAGGCCGAAATCGCGAAGTGGGCCAAGGTCGTCAAGGACGCCGGCGCCAAGGTGGACAACTGAGCCCTAGATAATCGCTTCGGAGCGGAGCCGGGCGATCTCGGCTTCGCTTTTTCCCAGTCCCTTCAGAACCTCTTCGGTGTGCTGGCCCAGGGTCGGGGGCGGCACATCGTGCCGCACCGGCGTTTCCGAGAAGCGCATCGGGCTGCGCACGAGCGACACCCTCCCCGCGCTCGGGTGCGGCAGCTCCATCCGCAGGCCGCGCGCCACCGCCTGCGGCTCGGCGAAGACCTGCGCGAGATCGTTGATCGGGCCGCAAGGTACGCCCGCGCCTTCGAGCGCGGCAAGCCAGTCGCCCATGCCGCGCTTCACCATCACCTCGGAAAGGACCCGCGTCAGCTCGGCGCGGTTCGCGATGCGCTTGCCGTTGGTGACGAAGCGCGGATCCTCGGCGAGCTGCGTGCAGCCGGCGACCTCGCAGAACTTGCGGAACAGGTTGTCGTTGCCGCACGCGACGATCACGGCGCCGTCCGCGGTCCTGAATACCTGGTAGGGGGTGATGTTCGGATGGTCGTTGCCGAGCCGCCCGGGCGGCTCGCCGGTCGCGAGGTAGTTCGCACCCTGGTTGGCGAGCACCGCGACCAGCGAATCGAGCAGCGCGAGGTCGAGGTGCTGGCCGGCACCGGTCTTCGCGCGATGCGCGAGCGCGGCGCAGACCGCGATGCTCGCGTACATGCCGGTGATGAGATCGGCGATCGGGATCCCGGCCTTCTGCGGTCCGCCGCCCGGCCGGTCGTCGCGCTCTCCGGTAATGCTCATCAGGCCGCCCATGCCCTGGATCATGAAGTCGTACCCCGGGCGCTCGCGCCACGGGCCGCTATGGCCGAAGCCGGTGACCGAGCAGTAGACGAGGCCGGGATTCACCTGCCTGAGGTGCGCGTAGCCCAGGCCATAGCGCTCGAGGTCGCCGAACTTGAAATTCTCGAGCAGCACGTCGCTGCGCGCAGCAAGCTCACGCACGATCGCCTGCCCCTGGGCGTGCGCGAGGTCGAGGGTGAGCGACTTCTTGCCGCGGTTGGCGCACGCGAAGTACGCTGATTCCGCGGTGTCGCGGCCCTGCGCATCCTTGAGCCACGGCGGCCCGAAGGCGCGTGAATCGTCGCCCTTCTTCGGCCGCTCGACCTTGATCACCTCGGCGCCGAGGTCGGCCAGATTCTGCGCGGCCCATGGTCCGGCGAGCACGCGCGTAAGGTCGAGAACGCGAATTCCTTCGAGGGGGCCCGGCATCGGGCCGCAGTCTACTTGACTGAGAGGTTGTTGTGGACGGTGAGCACGCCGTTGACGGAGGCGACTACGCGGCCCGCGCGCGAAGCCATGTCCGCCACCGGCACGAACCCCGAGAGCTGCACGCGCCCCTCGTAGGTCTCGACCGAGATGCCCTTCGACGGAATGCCACTCGCGGCAAGCAGCGCTTCCTTCACGCGTGCGGTGACCAACGCATCGCGCTGCGCGCGCCGCTCGTTGTCCGCGCGCGCCGCGGCGTACTCGGCTTCCGACAGCCGGCGATCCTTGTCGAGGTCGAACTGGGCGAAACGCTTGGCGATCTCGGGGTCCGCCATGACCTCGAGGCGCGAGAGGTAGCCGTCCTGGTTACGGTCGAGCGCCGAGAAATCGCTGGGCTGCGCGCAAGCTGCCGCGCTGGCAGCGAGGAATGCGACGAGTAACAGCGCGCGCATGGTGGTATCGACGACCACTATAGTCGCGCGGCCCGTTAATCCAGGCGAAGGAACCAATGGTCCGGCCTGCCCACGACCCGTCACGACTTCATGACCCGCGTCGCGAGCGCTCTACACGGAAAGAAGGTGCTCGGCGAGCTCTGCGAATCCAGCGCCCGAGGCCGCGCGCGTGACGTACTTCGGCGGGTCGGCGAGCAGGCTCGCGAAGCGCCGCACGTTCGCCACGCCGACCGAGTTCTCGAAGAAGGCGAACATCGGCGCGTCGTTGGGCGAATCGCCGGCGAACACGAGGGCGCGATTTGCCGCGCCGGGCTCGATGCCGAAGCGTTCGCCGAGCAGCCGTCGCGTGGTGGCGAGCTTGTCGTAATCGCCGAACCAGCCGTTCACGTGGATCGAGCTCACCTTTGCGGCCAGCCCGGATCGCCGCATGAGCTCGGCGATGCGCCGCGCGGCCTCGAGCGATAGCGGCGGCACGTCCTCGCAGTAGTCGATTGCGAGGTCGGTCTCGCGATAGGGCTGGTCGGAGGCGAGCGCGCAGCCCGGCACCGCGGCGAGAATCTGCGCGGCGAGGGCATCGAGACGCGCGCGCTTCCTCGCCCTTTCCTCGGCATCGTCGACGAAACGCTGGTGCAGCCGCTTGCCGTCGTGGAAGAAGTAGAACGCGCCGTTCTCGCCCACCACGGCATCTACCGGCCACATGCGCGCGATGTGATCGCACCAGCCCGCGGGTCGGCCGGTGACCGGCACGACGCGCAGCCCGGCGCGTTGCAGGTGCTCGAGCGCGCCGTACGCGAGCGCCGTGAGCTTGCCGTCGGTGGTCAGCGTGTCGTCGATGTCGAGGAGCACCACGCGCACGCCGCGGGCGTCGAGCTCCGCGAGCGGTCTCATCGGCCCAGCACGTGCGTCACGCGCGCGCGCTGCGCGTCGGTCATGCGCAGGCCGCACTTCGTGCGGCGCCACAGCACATCCTCGGCGCTGCGTGCCCATTCGCGCGCCGTTAGGTAGGCGAGCTCGCGCTCGGTCAGGCCGGCACCGTAATACTCGCCCAAGCTCCCGTCGCCCAGGACCTCGGCCGTGAGCGTGCCGTGGCGCCGGAACACGCCCTGCAGCACGTTGGGCGAGACCCGGGAGTAACGCTGCTGGAGCTCGCGTTTCGCTGCCTCCCGATCGGAAAAGTCACTGCCGGGAAGCTGCGCCCGCCCGGTCCACGCCGGCTTCATTGCGGGAAAATAGGGCGCGAGCTTGTCCATCACGGCTTCGGCGAGACGCCGGTAGGTCGTGAGCTTTCCGCCGAAAACGGAGAGCACCGGCGCCGCGCCGTCGGCGTCGTCGACTCGCAATGTGTAGTCACGGGTAATCGCGGACGGATCCTGTGACCCATCGTCATACAGGGGTCGCACGCCGGCATAACGCCAGATGACGTCCGCAGGCCGCGGCGCACGCTCGAGATAGCGCGCCAAGGCGCGGCACAGGTAGTCGACCTCCGCTTCGCTCGCGTCGGGCGAGCGCGCATCGCCGTCGAAGTCCACGTCGGTAGTGCCGACCAGCGTAAAGCGGTCCTCGTACGGAATCATGAATATCACGCGGCGGTCGTCGTTTTGCAGGATGAAGGCGTGCGTACCCTCGTACAGCCGCGGCAGCACGATGTGGCTTCCCTTGACCAGCCGCACCGAGTCGCGCGTCGCCGTGCCGACGCGGGCATTCAGGACCTCCTTGACCCATGGACCGGCCGCATTGACGATCGCGCGCGCGTGGATGGTTTCGCCGCTTGAGAGCTCGACGCTCCATGCGCCGCCGGCGCGGCGCGCGGCCAGGCATTCGGTGCCGACCAGAACGCGCGCGCCGCGCTGCGCGGCGTCCAGGGCGTTCACCACCACGAGGCGCGCATCGTCGACGCGGCAATCCGAGTAGACAAAGCCGTGCTTGAGGTCCGCACGCAGGCCCGACGCGTACGGCGCCCGGTCCAGTCGCACGGCGTGCGAACCGGGCAGCAGCGAGCGGCGCGCGAGGTGGTCGTACAGGAAAAGGCCGGTGCGGATCATCCAGCGCGGGCGCAGCTCCGGAACATGCGGCATCACGAAGCGCGTCGGCCAGGTCAGGTGCCCGGCGATGCGCAGCACGGTCTCGCGCTCGGCGAGCGACTCCGCCACCAGCCGGACTTCGAAGTGCTCGAGGTAGCGCAGCCCGCCGTGGATCAGCTTGGAGGACGCGGACGACGTGGCGCTGGCCAGATCGGCTTTTTCCACCAGCGTCACCGACAGGCCGCGGCCGGCAGCGTCGCGCGCGATTCCCGCGCCGTTGATGCCGCCGCCGATGACCAACAAGTCGGCGCTCACTTCCATGCCAGCGGAATGCGCACGCCGAGCGCCACGCCGTCACCGCTGACCAGGTTGGACGCCGCGATGGTGCCGCCATGGAACTGGGCGATGAGACGCGCCACGTACAAGCCGAGGCCGAGGTGCGGGGTAGCGGCCGCCGGCGCATCGCGCACCGAAATCATCGATTCGAAAAGCCGCGTGCGCATCTTGTCGGGGAGCAGCGGGCCCTTGTTCGACACGGTGAGCATCGCCGAGCCGCCGTTTTCCGCCAGCGCGACGCGCACCGGCGCCTCGCCGCGCGAGAAGTCGACGGCGTTCTCCACCAGCTTGTCGAGGAGCTGCGCCGCGAGGTCGGGCGCGCCCTCGACCTCGACGCGGCGTTCCGGCACTTCCAGCGCGAACGCCGCCTGCGGGTAGGCGATACGGTAGCCCTCGACGCAGCCGCGCACCACGGCCGCGAGATCGTAGCGGCTGCGCTCTACGCTGCTCAGGCTCTGCTCCAGGCGCGACGCTTCGGTCATGCGCTCGATGATCCGGCTGAGGCGGGCAAGCCCCTGCTCCGCGCGCTCAATGTAGCGAGGCTGATCTTCGCGGGATATCTTGAGGTTCTCGAGAGACGACCGCACCACGGCGATTGGCGTGCGCAACTCGTGCGACAGGCGCCCGGCCATGGCCTCCAGATAGGCGTGGTGCTCGGCGAGGCGCTCAAGCACCGCGGAGAAGCTGCGCGACAGATCGCCGATCTCGTCCGCGGCCGCCGAAGCCGCCAGCTTGGTGATGCGGCCGCGCGCGTCGATCGCGGACTCGGCCTCGTCGCGCAGCCGCCGGATGCGCATCGACAGGCGGGTGGCGAACGCCATCAGCAGCACCGCGGCGCCGGCAAACGCCGCCAGCGTGAGCAACAGCAGCCGCTCGAGCGCCGCGCTCTTCACCGACATCACCGAGTTGGTGGTTTCTTCGGTGACCACGGCGCCCGCGACCTGGTCGCCGGTCCAGATCGGGTGCGCGGCCGACATCACCACCGCGCGGCCGTCGCGCGTGTGGCGCGTACGCGTAGCGGGCGTCCCCTGCAGGGCCGCCGCCACGTCCGAGCCCGTCGCCAGCACGTCCTCCGGTTGGCCCTCGACGAAATCCTCGGTCGGCTGCGGGATCAGCCAGCCGAGGAGGGGCTGCCACCAGGGCGCCTCGGAAGCGACGTCGGTCGCGCGGCGCAGGCTGCCGGCGGCGGCGATGACCTGATAGCGCGCGTCCACGACCCAGACGCGGGACGACGTCCGCTGCAGGCCGAGCAGGATGGCGTCGACTTCGTCATCGCGCCCCGACGCGCTGGCGAGGAGCTGCGGCCGTTCGTGCAGCGCGGTGGCTACCGCGCGCGCCACCGCGAGCAGCGATTGCTCCTGCCCGTGCAGCAGGAAGCGCTCGACCTCGTTGACGTAGAGAATTCCCGCGCAGGGCAGCGCGAGGAGGGCAAGGAGCACCAGCGCGAGCTTGACCCGCAGGTTGAAGCGCGGCGGCTTCATGCCCGCCAGCGGTACCCCATGCCGTACACGGTGTCGATCGCGTCGAACGCGGGATCCGCCGCGAGGAACTTGCGGCGAATGCGCTTGATGTGCGAGGTGATGGTGCCGTCGTCGACCACGAGGTTCGCTTCGCGCATCAACTGGTCGCGGTTCTTGACGTGCTCGGGAAACTTAGCGAGCGCGTGCACCATCCAGAACTCGGTCAGGGTCAGGGGCACCGCAATTCCGCGCCATTCCACGCTGAAGCGCTTGAGGTCGATGGCGAGCGCGCCGCGCTCCAGGCGTTCGGGCGCGGCGCTCGCGTCGCCGGCAAGCTCGGCGCGCCGGAACAGCGCCGCGATGCGCGCGAGCAGGTGCGGCAGGCTCACGTCCTTGGTGAGGTAATCGTCGGCCCCGAGCCGCAGGCCGGCCACGGTGTCGAAATCGCTGTCGCGCGCAGTGAGAAAGATGATCGGCAGCGCCGCCGAAAGCGCGCGCAGCTCGCGGCACAGCGCGAACCCGCCGTCGACATCCGCGCCCAGGCCGATGTCGATCAGCGCGAGGTCCGGCAGGCGGCTTTTCATCGCCGCGAGCGCCTCGCCGCGCCCGGCGTACGCCGCAACCTCGAAGCCGTGCTTGCGCAGCGCCTCGGCATAGTTGGCGCGGATGGCGGGCTCGTCCTCGACGATGGCGATGCGGCGCGACATGGCGGCGACTATAGCCGAAGGCACCCGGCTCCCCGGGCGCGCCTGTGCTTTGCCAGAATTCTTCGTCGCTTTGCCCGGTCTGGAGCGCGGGCGCGCCTGCTTGCGCAGGCCCAATGGCGCCATGGAGAACTACCAAGAAACGCCCAAGCCCGCCCTTCAGCTGCTCGCGCTGCTCGCGCTCGCTTCCGCCCTCGGGGTGGCGAGCGCAATCGTACTCGCCGGCCTCGCCATGCTGCTCGCCGCGCCCGCCTATGCGGAAGAAGGTAGGTTGCTGCTCGAGCGCCCGGGCGGCCTCGCGCGCGCCGAGTTGCTATTCGTGGAAAGCGAGTCGCACGAGAACGGCCACCTGCGGGTAGTCGAGGCTTACCACAATCCCTTCGGCGAGCCGCTGATCGGTATCTATCTGTATCGGCTACCCCTGAACGCAGTGCTGGAGCATCTGAGCTTCAGCCGCGGCGCGGCCGAGCCGTGCCACGCTCTCCTCACCCAGCGGGAAGGCGCGACGCTGGTCGAGCGGACTACCGAGATCGGGCCCGGCGAGACCCTGGTGATCGAGTTGGAATACCGCAGCCGCCTTGCCCCAAGGCGGCTGCTAGCCCAGCACTAGGTATTACTGGCTTTCTTCAGCTGCTCGAGCTTCAGCACCTTCACCTTGATCTCGGGCGCGGCCGTGGTCTCGCCTTGGCTGCGGACCTGCTGCTGCTGGCGGCGGGCTTTTTCGAAGGTCTTGCGCACGTCGGTGTCGAAGCTCGGGCGGTAGCGGAACTCGGAGTCGAGGATGTGTTTCATGAAGTCTCCTGCACGGGGTAGCCCCGATTGTTTCAGCGTGCGGCGCGCGCCGTTGCAACGGCGTTTTAGTCCCCCCGGACTAAATGTCGGGCTGACACGACAATCCGTTGCGAGCCCTACTTCTTGCGCAGCTTGCGGATCGCGGCGAGCTGGGCTGCCAGCATGGAAACCTCGCCCTCTACGGTCGCGAGCTCCTGCTTGTCCTTGGCCTGAGCCCGGGCTTCCTCGGCCTTCCTCAACGCTTCGTTGGCCTTCGCTTCGTCGAGGTCGTGCCCGCGGATCGCGGTGTCGGCGAGCACGGTGATGAGTTTCGGCTGCACTTCGAGGATGCCGCCCGCGACGAAGACGAGCTCTTCCTCGCCATCGGGCTTGCGGATGCGCACCGCGCCTGGCTTGATGCGCGTAATGAGCGGCGTGTGGCGCGGGTAGATGCCGAGCTCGCCCGCCTCGCCCGGCAGCACCACGAACGTCGCCTCGCCCGAGAAGATCGCCTCCTCGGCGCTGACCACGTCGACGTGGATCGTGGCGTCTGCCATCAGAGCTTCTTCGCTTTCTCGAACGCTTCCTCGATCGGCCCCACCATGTAGAAGGCCTGCTCGGGCAGCGCGTCGCACTCGCCGTCGACGATCATCTTGAAGCCCTTGATCGTGTCCTTGAGCGCGACGTACTTGCCCGGCGTGCCGGTAAAGTTCTGCGCCACGGTGAAGGGCTGCGAAAGGAAGCGCTGAATCTTGCGCGCGCGCGCCACCGCCAGCTTGTCCTCGGGCGAAAGCTCGTCCATGCCAAGGATGGCGATGATGTCGCGCAGCTCTTTGTAGCGCTGCAGGGTAGCCTGCACGGCACGCGTGGTGTTGTAGTGCTCCTCGCCGATGGTGTTCGGATCGACCTGGCGCGACGTCGAGTCGAGCGGGTCGACCGCCGGATAGATGCCGAGCGACGCGATATCGCGCGACAGCACCACCGTGGCGTCGAGGTGGCCGAAGGTGGTCGCGGGCGACGGATCGGTCAGGTCGTCGGCCGGCACGTAGATCGCCTGCACCGAGGTAATCGAGCCGGTCTTGGTCGACGTGATGCGCTCCTGCAGGCGGCCCATCTCCTCCGCCAGCGTCGGCTGGTAGCCGACCGCCGAAGGCATGCGACCGAGAAGCGCCGAAACCTCCACGCCGGCGAGCGTGAAGCGGTAGATGTTGTCGACGAAGAACAGGATGTCGCGCCCTTCGTCGCGGAACGCCTCAGCCATGGTGAGACCGGTCAGGCCCACGCGCAGGCGGTTGCCTGGCGGCTCGTTCATCTGACCGAACACCATCGCCACCTTGGACTCGGGCAGGTTGTCGAGCTTGATGACCTCGGCCTCGATCATCTCGTGGTAGAAGTCGTTGCCCTCGCGCGTGCGCTCGCCGACGCCGGCGAACACCGACTGGCCCCCGTGCTTTGTCGCGATGTTGTTGATGAGCTCGAGCATGGTTACCGTCTTGCCGACCCCGGCGCCGCCGAAGAGGCCGATCTTTCCGCCCTTGGCAAAGGGGCAGATCAGGTCGATCACCTTGATCCCGGTCTCGAGCAGCTCGACCGAAGGCGAGAGCTGGTCGAACTTGGGCGCGAGCTGGTGGATCGCGCGGCGCTGATCGGATTTGATCGGTCCGCCCTCGTCGATCGGCCGGCCGAGGACATCCATGATGCGTCCGAGCGTCCCCTTGCCGACCGGCACCGAGATCGGCTGCCCGGTCGCTTTCACCTTCATGCCGCGGCGCAGGCCGTCAGAGGAGCCGAGCGCGATGCAGCGCACCACGCCGTCGCCGAGCTGCTGCTCGACCTCGAAGGTGAGCCCCTTTTCGACCAGTCCGCCTTCGCCGCTGTCCTCCAGCACGAGCGCATCGTAGACCTTCGGCATCCCCTCGCGCGGGAACTCGATGTCGATCACCGCGCCGATGGATTGAACGATGGTTCCTTCATTCATTTGCAAGTCCTTTATCAGACGGCCGCTGCGCCGCCCACGATTTCCGAGAGTTCCTTCGTGATGCCAGCTTGGCGATTCTTGTTGTAGATGAGTGTGAGCTCGCCGATCAGGTCAGCCGCGTTGTCGGACGCGGCCTTCATCGCCACCATGCGCGCCGACTGCTCGGACGCCATGTTCTCGGCGAGCGCCTGCAGGATCAGTACCTCAATATAGCGCCGCAGCACCTGGTCGAGCACCGAGCGCGCGTCGGGCTCGTAAATGTAGTCCCAGACCGATTCGGGTGCGCCCAGGCGGTCCCCGGAGAGCGGCAGCAGCTGCTCGATCACCGGCTCCTGCTTCATGGTGTTGATGAAGCGGGTGTAGGCGAGCATCACCCGGTCGATATTGCCGCCGAGGTAGCTATCAATCATCACCTTCACCGGCCCGACCAGCTTGTCGAGGTGCGGCCGGTCGCCGAGTTGGATCGCGTGTGACACGATCTTCGCACCCAGGCGCTGCATGAAACCGAAGCCCTTGTTGCCCAGCGCGCAAACCTCGATCTCTTCGCCCTCCCCCTGCCATTCCTTGTACTGGTTGAGCACCAGGCGCAGCAGGTTGGTGTTGAGCGCGCCGCACAAACCCTTGTCGGTGGTGACCACGATGATCCCGAGCCGCTTCACGGTGTCGCGCTCGATCAGCGCCGGGTGCTTGTACTCGGGATTGGCGTGCGAGATGTGCGCCGCGACGTTGCGGATCTTCTCGCCATAGGGCCGCGCGTGGCGCATGCGCTCCTGCGCTTTGCGCATCTTCGAGGCGGCGACCATCTCCATCGCCTTGGTGATCTTGCGCGTGTTCTGCACGCTCCGGATCTTCATCCGGATTTCCTTGGTTCCCGGCATCGGCGCGCTTTCCCTAGAAAGATCCGCTCTTCTTCCAGTCCTTGACCGCCTCGTGCAGCGATTTTTCGTCGTCGCCCGACAAGTCCTTCTTGTCCTCCATGGTCTTCACCAGAGCCGCGTATTTGCCCTTGATGTAATCGCGCATCGAACGCTCGGCGGCGAGCGCCTTCTTCACGTCGATGTCGTCGAAATAGCCGTTGTTCACCGCGAACAGCGTGAGCGCCATCTCCCAGACCTGCAGCGGCTGGTACTGGGGCTGCTTCATCAGCTCCGTGACCATGCGGCCGCGCTCCAGCTGCTTGCGCGTGGCGTCATCCAGGTCGCTCGCGAACTGCGCGAATGCAGCGAGCTCCCGGTACTGCGCGAGCGCGAGGCGCACGCCGCCGCCGGTATCGCGCCGCTTCATGATCTTGGTCTGCGCCGCGCCGCCGACCCGCGACACCGAGATGCCGGCGTTGATGGCCGGGCGGATGCCGGCGTTGAACAGGTCGGTCTCGAGGAAGATCTGCCCGTCGGTGATCGAGATGACGTTGGTCGGCACGAACGCGGTCACGTCACCGGCCTGCGTCTCGATCACCGGCAAGGCGGTGAGCGAGCCGGTCTTGCCCTTGACCTGCCCCTTGGTGAACTTCTCCACGTATTCGGGGTTGACGCGCGCGGCGCGCTCGAGCAGGCGGGAGTGCAGATAGAACACGTCGCCGGGGTAGGCTTCGCGCCCCGGCGGCCGGCGCAGCAGCAGCGAGACTTGGCGATAGGCCCAGGCCTGCTTGGTCAGGTCGTCGTAGATGATGAGCGCGTCCTGCCCGCGGTCGCGGAAGTACTCGCCCATGGTGCACCCGGAGTACGGCGCGATGTACTGCATCGCCGCGGACTCCGAGGCCGACGCGGCGACGATGATGGTGTACGCCATGGCGCCGTGCTCTTCGAGCTTGCGCACCACGTTGGCGATGGTGGAAGCCTTCTGCCCGATCGCGACGTAGACGCAGAAGAGGTCCTTGCCCTTCTGGTTGATGATCGTGTCGACCGCGACCGCGGTCTTGCCGGTCTGGCGGTCACCGATGATCAGCTCGCGCTGGCCGCGGCCGATCGGCACCATTGCGTCGATCGCCTTGAGGCCGGTCTGGACCGGCTGCGATACCGACTGGCGCGCGATCACGCCGGGCGCGACCTTTTCGATCACGTCGGTCATCTTGGCGTTCACCGGCCCCTTGCCGTCGATCGGCTGGCCGAGCGAGTTGACCACCCGCCCGAGGAGCTCCGGGCCCACCGGCACCGACAGAATCTTGCCGGTCGTCTTCACCGGGTCGCCCTCGGTAATGTGCGTGTATTCGCCGAGAATCACCGCGCCCACCGAGTCGCGTTCCAGGTTGAGCGCGAGGCCGAACGTGCTGCGGGGAAATTCCAGCATCTCGCCCTGCATCACGTCGGACAGCCCGTGGATGCGGCAGATGCCGTCGGTCACCGACACCACCGTGCCCTGCGTGCGCATGCGCGCACCGGCATCGAGGTTCTGGATCCGGCTCTTGATGAGTTCCGAGATCTCGGAAGGGTTCAGTTGCATGACAACTCCTTATGCGTCTGCGTCTATGCCTTGAGCGCGGTTTCGAGCGCGCCGAGCTGCGCGCGCGCGGAGCCGTCGATTACCTTGTCGCCGAGCACGATCCGGACCCCAGCGATGAGGTTCTTGTCGATTTCGACTTTCGCCTTCACCTGGCGGCCGGTCTTTTTTTCCAGCCGCTGCACCAGCTCGGCGACCTGCGCGTCCGACAACTCGAAGGCCGAGTGCACCTCCGCCTCGAGCACGCCCTCGCGCTCGTTCTTGAGCGCGAGGAATTGCACCCGGATCTCGGGTAGCAGCCCGAGCCTACCGTTCTGCGCCAGCACGCGCACGAAGTTGTCCGCTTCGGCGCTCAGCCGGCCGGCGAGAATGCCGATGAAGAGGCCCGCGGCCTGCGCGTCGGACAGGTTGGGATCCGCGATCGCGGCCTGGACCCTCGGGTCCTGCGCGACCTGGGCCAGCATGCCGAGCGCCTCGGCCCACTTGCCGAGCGTACCCGCCTCGTCGGCGAGCCTGAACGCCGCTTCGGCGTAGGGACGGGCAACGGTACTGGGTTCGGCCATTAGAGCTGCTTCTTGATCGAGTCGAGCAGGTCGGCGTGCGCCTTCTGATCGACCTCGCGCCGCAGGATCTTTTCCGCGCCCGCGACCGCGAGCGAGGCGACGTGGTCGCGCAGCTGCTCGCGCGCGCGCGTGACCTCCTGCGCGATCTCGGCCTTGGCCGCGGCCTTCTCGCGGTTGCCCTCTTCCTTGGCCGCGTTCTTCGCCTCGTCGATCATCTGCGCGGCGCGCTTTTCCGCCTGCGAGAGGAGCTCGGCGACGCGCTCGCGCGCCTTCTTGATTTCCTCGTCGGCGCGCTTGTTCGAGAGCTCGAGCGAGCGCTTGCCCTCCTCGGCGGCCGCGAGCCCGTCGGCGATCGTCTTCTGCCGCGTCTCGATCGCGCGCAGCATGTGCGGCCAGATGAACTTCACCGTCACCCAGATGAAAACGGTGAAGGTGATCGCCTGAGCGATCAGCGTCAGGTTCAGGTTCATACCTGAGACTCCCTCGGGCGCTACTGGAACGCGGTGGCCAGCGGATTGGCGAAGGCGAAGAACATCGCGATGCCCAGGCCGATGATGAACGAGGCGTCGATCAGGCCGAGCAGCAGGAACACCTTCCCCTGCAGCGAGTTGGTGAGCTCGGGCTGGCGCGCCGCGGCTTCGAGGAAGCGGCTGCACATGATGCCCACGCCGATGCACGCGCCCGCCGCGCCCAGGCCGATCATCAGCCCGATGCCGATGCCCGTGTAGGCCTGGACCATCGCGAGCAGCTGGAGTTTTTCCATTGGAGTTTTCCCTTTCTTGAAGTAGTGAAATCAGTGATGCTCGTGCGCCATCGAGATGTAGACCACGGTCAGCATCATGAAGATGTAGGCCTGCAGCAGCACGATCAGGATGTGAAAGATGGCCCAAGCAAGGCCGAGAATCGAGCCGAACACGATGCCGGCCACGCCGGTGGCGGCCCACATCCACAGCAGAAGGAACAGGATCTCGCCCGCATACATGTTGCCGAAGAGCCGCAGCGAATGCGACAGTGTCTTCGACAGGTACTCGACCATCTGGAACAGGAAGTTCGCCGGCCAGAGCAGCGGGTGCGCGCCGAACGGAGCGCAGAACAGCTCGTGCAGCCAGCCGCCGACGCCCTTCACCGAGATGGAAAAGAACAGCGTGAGGATCAGGACCGAAATCGACAGCGCGAAGGTGGTGTTGACGTCGGCGGTGGGCACGTAGCGGAACCCGTGATCGGAAATATTGTGGGTCAGCAGCCCCACCAGGTCCGCGGGCAGGAAATCCATCGCGTTCATCAGCACCACCCACACGAACACCGTGAGCGCGAGCGGCGCCACGAAGCGGTGCCGGTCGCCGTGCTGGAAGATTCCCTTCGCCTGCGAGTCGACGAAGTCGATCAGCAGCTCGACGAACGCCTGGCGCTTGCCCGGCACGCCCGCGGTCGCGCCACGCACCACCCACCAGATGAATCCGACGCCGACCAGCCCGAGCAGGATCGAGACCGCGAGCGAATCGACGTTCAGCGCCCAGAATCCGCCACCGTCTGCCACCGGCTTGGTGAAGAACGTCAGGTGATGCTGGATGTACTCCGAGGGAGTGAGCTCTTTACCTGCGGCCATCGCCCGATTGCATCAGTACTCGCGTACGAAAAACGCCATGGAAAAAATCAGCATCGTCACCACGAACGTACCCAGAAGGACGCCCACCGACGCCTGTGGATAGTTCGACAGCACGAGCCACAGCAGGAGTAAAGCGAGGCCGATCTTGATCGCCTCGGCTCTCAGCGCACCAACCAGGACCCCCCCTGCGGAGTTCCCTTTGCCGAACGCGGCGACGAGCGCCGCTGCCAGGCCTGCGACGATGCTCACGGCGCCGCCGACGGCCGCCGAGGCCGCTCCGTGCTTGCCCACGATCAGCGCCGCGGCAAGCGTGATCAGAACGGTCGCCGCGAACTGCCACTTCATCACGGTCAGGATCGGCTTGCCCAAGGTGCGGCGCGACGGCGGCGAAGTATAGCTCAACTCTTTCACGATCTGAGCTTCTTCACCAGCTCGTCGAGGTGATCGAGGCTCGAGTAGTGCAGCACGAGCTTGCCGCTGCCCTTCTTTCCGGCGCGGATTTCCACCGTGGTGCCGAGGCGCTCGGAGATTTCCTCTTCCAGGCGCGCGAGATCACGGTCGGCGCGCTTGCGGCGCGCCGCCGGGCCGCGCAGCGTGGCGTGCACCAGCGCTTCGGTGTCGCGCACCGATAGCCCCTTGGCGGCGACACGCTTGCCGAGCTCGATCTGGCGCGCGGCGTCGAGCGCGAGCAGGGCGCGCGCATGTCCCATTTCGAGCGCGCCCTCCATCAGCATCTCCTGCACCGGCGCCGCAAGCTTGAGCAGGCGCAGCAGATTGGTGGTGGCGCTGCGAGAGCGCCCGACCGCGTCGGCCGCCTGCTCGTGCGTCATCTTGAACTCCTCGACCAGGCGCTGGATGCCGGCCGCCTCCTCCATCGGATTCAGGTTTTCGCGCTGGATGTTTTCAATCAGCGACATGGCGAGCGCGGCGTCGTCGGGCACCTCGCGCACCAGCGTCGGCACCTCCTCCAGCCCCGCCATCTGCGCCGCGCGCCAGCGCCGCTCGCCGGCGATCAGCTCGTAGCGGTCCCGGTCCACCGGCCGCACCAGCAGCGGCTGCATCAATCCCTGCGAGCGGATCGACGCGGCGAGCTCGGCCAGCGCCTGCTGATCCATCTTGGTACGCGGCTGGTAGCGGCCCGGCCGGATGCGCGTCACCGGTAGGGTCAGCAGGGCGTCGTGCGGACGCGCTTCCTCGCCGCCGAGCAGCGCGTCGAGGCCGCGTCCGAGGCCTTTTGCTTTCATGGGTGAGCCACCTCGCGTTCGAGAACCTCGCCGGCCAGCGCGAGATAAGCCTGCGCGCCCTTGGAGCCGGCATCCCAGACCACGCCGGGGACGCCGTGGCTCGGCGCCTCGGCGAGGCGCACATTGCGTGGCACCAGCGTGCGGAACACCTTGTCGCCGAAATGCTCCTCGAGCTCGCGCGAGACCTGCTGCGAGAGCATGTTCCTCGGGTCGTACATGGTGCGCAGCAGGCCGGCGATCTCGAGCGCGGGGTTGAGGTTGCCGCGTACCCGCTTGATGGTGCCGACCAGGTCGGACAATCCTTCGAGCGCGTAGTACTCGCACTGCATCGGGATCAGGACGCGCTGGGCGGCAGCGAGCGCGTTCACCGTTAGCAGGCTGAGCGAGGGCGGGCAGTCGATGAGGATGTAGTCATAGTCCGCGGCGACCCGCTCGAGCGCGGCCTTGAGCCGCGTTTCCCGCGCCGGCAATTCCACCAGCTCGACTTCCGCGCCGGCGAGATCGCGGTTGGCCGGCACGAGATCGTAGCCGCCCTTTTCCGAGCGCGTGCGGATCCCGGAAAGCTCGCCCAGCCCGAGCAACGCGTGGTACACCGTGCGCGCGAGCGTGCGCTTGTCGACGCCGCTGCCCATGGTGGCGTTTCCCTGCGGATCGAGATCGACCAGCAGCACGCGCCGCCCGGCCTGCGCCAGCGCCGCGGCGAGGTTCACGGTGGTGGTGGTCTTGCCGACCCCGCCCTTCTGGTTCACGACAGCGAGGACGCGGGGCATAGCACGAGATGGCGTTGAGCCTCGAGCAGCGGTACCTGCAGCCGAATGAGCGCGCAACCCGACGGAATTTCCTCCGGCGAGACGCCCCTCATGGCCGCGAGCGCGCCTTCCGGCGCGACCAGGTGCCGGCAGGCGGCAATGAACTTCTCGAGCGCCGCGAAGGCACGCGAGATCACCAGATCGAACAACGGTTGCGGGCGCCACGCCTCGACGCGGCCTTCGTGCACCTCGACGTTGCCGAGCGCGAGCTCGATCGCCGCCTGGCGCAGGAATGCGGCTTTCTTCTCGCTCGATTCGGCGAGCGCCACGTGCCAGCGCGGCCGCGCGATGGCTAGCGGAATGCCCGGTAACCCCGCGCCCGATCCCGCGTCCGCGAGCCGCGCGCCGACTGCGGCGAGCGGCAGGTACGGCAGGACCGACAGCGAGTCGAGCAGATGCTGCGCCACCATCGCGAGCGGGTCGCGGATCGCGGTCAGGTTGTAGGTCCGGTTCCATTTCACCAGCAGCGTGGTGTACTCGAGCAACCGATCGCGCGCGCCGGCGGGCAGCTCCAGCGCCATCTCTTCGAGCCCGCGGTCCAGCGCGGCGCGCGGCGTCATGCCCGCTTTTTGTCGAGTGCCCGAAAGCCTCGCTTCAAATGCACCAGCAGCAGGGAGATCGCGGCCGGCGTGATCCCCGAAATGCGCGCCGCCTGCCCCAAGGTCTCGGGTCGATGGCGGTTCAGCTTCTGCTGCACCTCGGCCGACAAGCCCCGCACCTCCCGGTAGTCCAGGTCTGCCGGCAGCTCGCGCGATTCGAATTCTTCCCGCCGTTGCACTTCAGCGCGCTGGCGCTCGATATAGCCCTCGTATTTCGCTTGGATCTCCACCTGTTCGGCCACCTCCGGGTCCGCCAGAGGCACTGGCACGACGTCACCGTAATGGACCTCTGGCCTGCGTAGAATCTCGTAAAATGAGCGCTTTTCGCGAGAGCTAGCGATCACATACGTTGACTGGAGGCGCTCGGTTTCCTTGGCGATCGCGTCGCGCTTCCAATTAAACAGATCCCACCGCGCGTCGCTCACCAGACCCAGCCTGCGGCCGATCTCGGTGAGGCGAAGGTCGGCATTGTCTTCTCGCAGCATGAGCCGGTACTCGGCTCGGCTGGTAAACATGCGATACGGCTCTGAGACGCCCCGCGTGACCAGATCGTCGACCAGCACGCCGAGGTACGCCTCGTCCCGCTTGGGACACCACATGTCCTTGTCCAGAGCGCGCAAGCCGGCGTTCACGCCCGCGAGTAGCCCTTGCGCCGCTGCCTCCTCGTATCCCGTGGTCCCGTTGATCTGCCCGGCGAAAAACAAGCTGGAAATCGTCTTCGTCTCCAGCGAGCTACGCAGGTTGCGCGGATCGAAATAGTCATATTCGATCGCATAGCCGGGGCGAACAACGTGCGCATGCTCAAGCCCGCGGATGGATTGCACGAGCTCGAGCTGCGTGTCGAACGGTAGGCTGGTCGAGATTCCATTGGGGTAGATCTCGTTAGTGTTGAGGCCCTCCGGCTCGAGGAAGATCTGGTGGCTCGTTTTGCCGGCGAAGCGGTGGATCTTGTCTTCGATAGAGGGGCAATAGCGCGGTCCGACCCCCTGGATCACGCCGGTGAACATCGGCGAGCGGTCCAGGGCGGCGCGGATGATCTCGTGGGTACGGCTATTGGTATGCGTGATCCAGCAAGGCAGCTGCTGCGGGTGCATCTCACGGCTGCCCATGAACGAAAAAACTGGCTCAGGGGAATCACCCGGCTGTTCCTCGAGCACACTGAAATCGATCCCACGCGCATCAAGGCGCGGCGGCGTTCCGGTTTTGAGGCGTCCGACCGGCAGCTTCATTTCCCGCAGCCGCGCGGCGAGCGTGAGCGACGGCGGGTCCCCGGCGCGGCCGGCCTGATAGTGGCTCAGGCCCACATGGATCAAACCCGAGAGGAACGTCCCGGTTGTCAGCACGACCGAGCGAGCACGGAACCGAAGCCCGAGCTGCGTCCTCACGCCAACGGCGCGCTCGCCCTCCAGGAGGATGTCGTCTACGGCCTGCTGGAAAAGCCAGAGGTTCGGCTGGTTTTCCAGCCGCCTGCGGATGGCCTGGCGATAGAGCACGCGGTCAGCCTGGGCGCGCGTGGCGCGAACCGCCGCGCCCTTCGAGGCGTTGAGGATGCGAAACTGGATCCCGGCCTCGTCGGTGGCGATGGCCATCGCACCATCGAGACCGTCGATCTCCTTCACCAGATGGCCCTTGCCGATGCCGCCGATCGACGGGTTGCACGACATCTGGCCGAGCGTCTCGATGCTATGCGTGAGCAGCAGCGTACGGCAGCCGAGGCGAGCCGAAGCGAGCGCAGCCTCGGTGCCGGCATGGCCGCCGCCTACAACGATGACGTCAAACTCGCGGGGAAACTGCATGGGGTGGCGAATTTTACGCGATCGTTCCACGTGAAACCACGCCGAGGTAAGACGTTCCACGTGGAACATCTTCTTGCTGCACCGCAGCAATGATCTCCCTCGACCGATACCGCGCCTTGCTCGCCGCGCCTGAGGTACGGCAAACGTTTCTTGCGTCGGTCCTCGGACGGCTGCCGATCGGGGTAACTGGGCTCGCCGTACTGCTGCTGGTGCAAAGCAGCGCCGGGTCGTTTGCGAGCGGCGGCGGCGCGGCAGGCTTCTACGTCGCCGGTGTGGCTCTATCCGCGCCAGTGCTCGGCCGGCTGATCGATCGGCTCGGGCCGCAGCGCATCCTGCTCGCTTGTGGCGTTCTTTTTCCCTCGGCGCTGGTCGCGCTTGTGGCAGCAGTCCAGCATGGGATTCCCTCGCTCGCACTCGCCCTCGCGGCGGCTGCAGGAGCGAGCTTTCCGCCGATCTCCGTCTGTATTCGGACCTACTTCAGACGCCGTATTGGCGACACGCTGCTCGCCGCGGCCTACTCCGCGGAGTCGGTGTTGATCGAGGTGATCTTCATCTTGGGCCCCATGCTGGTCGCATGGCTCGTTGCCTTCGTCTCCCCTGCCGCCGCCGTCTACTTCGCCGCCGCGTGCGGCTTCGCGGGCACTCTCCTCTTTCTGCGCACGCCGGCGCTTCGCCAGTGGCATGTCGAGGCACGCGCGAGCGCAAGCCTGCTGGGGCCGCTCGCCGAGCGTGGCTTCCCCGCCCTCGTTGCGGTAGTGCTGTGCTTCTCCGCCGCCTTCGGCTTCGTCGAGATTGGCATCGTTGCGCATGCCACGGAGGCGGGCGAGGCCGCGTTCGCCGGTGTGCTGCTCGGCGTGATGAGCGCCGGCAGCGCGCTCGGCGGCCTCGCCTATGGCAGCCGGGCGTGGCACTTCCCTTTGGCGCGCCAATTCGCGCTGGCCCTCGCACTGATGAGCGCGGGGCTCGCGGTTCTCGCGCTGCGCTGGGGGCCTTGGCCGTTCGCCCTGCTCTGCGCGCTTGGCGGCATCGCGATGGCGCCAGGCTTGATCATTCAGTCGATGCTCGCGGCCAAGATCGCCCGGCCTGAGCACTCGACCGAAGCGTTCACCTGGACGACGAGCGCGCTCCTGGCCGGCGTGGGAATCGGCTTGGCCGCCGGCGGGGCGCTGCTCGAGCGCCTGCCGGCGCAGGCGGCGCTTGCCGCGGGGTCGTGCGCGGCGTTGCTCGCCGCAGCCGGCGCGCGCTTCCTGCTAGGCCGCTAACTTCTCGTGCATGCGGCCGCGGCGCGCCTCGAGCTCGGTGGGCAGACGCGCGCCCAGCTTGGCGAAGAGCTCGTCGTGCGACCGCAGCTCCTCTTTCCACGCCGCGGTGTCGACCGCCGTAAGCTCGGCAAAGCGCGCGGCGCTCATCTTCTCGAGCCCGCTCCAGCTGAGATCCTGGTAGCGCGGCATGACGCCAAGGGGAGTGTCCGCTCCCTGCGCGCGTCCCTGGCAGCGCTCGACGATCCACGCGAGCACGCGCATGTTTTCGCTGAACCCCGGCCAGATGAATTTTCCGTTCGAGTCACGACGGAACCAGTTGACGCGGAAGATCTTGGGCGGGTGCTTGAGCGCGCGGCCCATGTTCAGCCAGTGGCCGAAGTAGTCGCCCATGTTGTAGCCGCAGAACGCGAGCATCGCCATCGGGTCGCGCCGCACCACGCCGACTTTGCCGGTGATCGCCGCGGTCGTCTCCGAGCCGAGGGTCGCCGCCATGTAGACGCCCTCTTCCCAGCTCGGCGCCTCGACGACAAGCGGCACCGTGGTCGAGCGCCGGCCGCCGAAAACGAGCGCCGAGACCGGTACGCCGGCCGGGTCCTCCCACGCCGGGTCCATCGAAGGGCATTGCGCCGCGGGCACCGTAAAGCGCGCATTCGCGTGGGCAGCCAAGCGCCCTTTCTTCCCGTCCTCGGGCGTCCAGTCCTTGCCCTGCCAGTCGATCAGGCGCGCGGGCGGGTCGTCGGTCATGCCCTCCCACCAAACGTCGCCCTCGGGGGTCATCGCGACGTTCGTGAAGATCACGTTCGCCTTGAGCATCTTCATCGCGTTCGGATTGGTCTGCTCGGAGGTGCCGGGCGCAACTCCGAACAGGCCGTATTCCGGATTGATCGCGCGCAGGCGCCCGTCCGCGCCCGGCTTGATCCAAGCGATGTCCTCGCCGATCGTGGTCACCTTCCAGTCGGCGAAGCCTGCCGGCGGAATTAGCATCGCCAGGTTGGTCTTGCCGCAGGCCGAGGGGAAGGCCGCCGCGACATAGGTCTTCTCCCCGCCCGGCGCCTGTACGCCGAGGATCAGCATGTGCTCGGCGAGCCAGCCTTCGTCGCGCGCCATGACCGAGGCGATGCGCAGCGCGAGGCATTTCTTGCCGAGCAGCGCATTGCCGCCATAGCCCGAGCCGAACGACCAGATCTCGCGCGTCTCGGGGAAGTGCACGATCCACTTTTCCTTCTCGCTGCACGGCCAGGCGACATCCTTCGCGCCTTCCGCGAGCGGCGCGCCGACCGAGTGCACGCACGGCACGAAGGCACCGTCTTCCGCGAGCCAGTCGGCGACGGCGCGGCCCATGCGCGTCATGATGCGCATGTTGACGGCGACGTAGGCCGAATCGGAAATCTCGACGCCGATCTGGGCGATCGGCGAGCCGATCGGGCCCATAGAGAAAGGGATCACGTACATCGTGCGCCCGCGCATGCAGCCGTCGAACAGGCGATTCAGCGTCGCCCGCATCTCGCGCGGATCGATCCAGTTGTTGGTCGGGCCGGCGTCTTCCTTTTTCTGGCTGCAGATGAACGTGCGGTCTTCCATGCGGGCGACATCGCTCGGGTGCGAGCGGGCGAGGTAGCAGTTCGGCCGCAGGCGCTCGTTCAGGCGGATGAACGTGCCGCCCGCGACCAGCTCGCCGCACAAGCGCTCGTACTCCTCGTCGGATCCGTCGCACCAGACGATTTCGTCGGGCTTGGTGAGGCGCGCCACCTCCGAGACCCATTGCCGCAGGGCGCGATGGCGCACCCAGGAGGGTGCGAACGACTGGTCGATGGGCGTGCTGCTGGGCGCATTCATTCGCGGCTCACTCCAGAAGGCAAACGGCCCAGCGCAGGCTGGGCCGGTGGCACGCAAGACTACTGTGTACCTAGGATTCTAGCACCGGGGGAAATTTCGAAACCCCCGGCCCGTTCAGGCTACTTGACACAAAGAGCAGTAGAAACAAGGGCTTAAAACCAAAAGCTACTTGCCGATGCAAAACCGGGAGAAGATTTCGCCGAGCAGATCGTCTGCGCTGAACTCGCCGGTGATCGTACCGAGCGAGGAGTGTGCCAAGCGCAGCTCCTCGGCGAAAAGCTCCCATCGGTGCGCTTCACGCGCCGCCGCCTCGAGATGCGAGCGCGCTTGCTGCAGTGCACGAAGATGGCGCTCGCGCGCAAGGAACACCGATTCCCCGCTCGAGGACCATCCCGCCGCCTCGAGGATCGCCTTGCGCAATTCGCCGAGGCCCGCACCGGTCTTCGCCGACACGGCGAGCGCACCGTCGGGTGCGTGAAACCCCGGCGCGAGGTCGCTCTTGTTGTAGACCTCGATTCGCGGCACCGCGGCGCGCAGATCCTTGAGCGCGGGCGACGCGCGGCCGGCCTCCGACACCGCGATCACCACGTCGGCGCGCTCCAGCTCGCGCTGGGTGCGCTCGATGCCAAGGCGCTCGATCATGTCCGACGACGCTCGCAAGCCCGCCGTATCCACCAGCACGAGCGGCACGCCCTCGATGTGGATCGGCTCGCGCAGTGCATCGCGCGTCGTACCCGCGAGCGGGGCGACGATCGCGCGCTCCTCGCCCGCGAGCCGGTTGAGCAGGCTCGATTTGCCGACGTTGGGCGCGCCGGCGAGCACCACGTGAACGCCGCTGCGCAGGAGGCTCCCCTGGCGGCTCTTCGCGAGCACGTCGTCGAGCGAGGCGCGCACGTCGTCGAGCCGCGCGGCCGCGTCGTCGCGGTGCAATGCCTCGACGTCTTCCTCCGGGAAATCCAGCAACGCCTCGGTGAGCGCGCGCAGCTCGATCAGGCGCGACTGCAGGGCGCCGATCGCGGCCGAGAACTCTCCGCTCAGCGAGCGCAGCGCCGAGCGCGCCGCCTCGCGGCTTGCCGCGTCGATGAGATCGGCGACCGCCTCGGCCTGCGCAAGGTCGAGCTTTCCTTCGAGAAACGCGCGGCGCGTGAACTCGCCCGGCTCGGCGAGCCGCGCTCCCGCATCGAGACACGCCGCAAGCAGCGCCTGCATCACGACCGGACCGCCGTGCCCCTGCAGCTCGAGCACCGCCTCGCCGGTGTACGAATGCGGCGCGGGAAAGTGCAACGCGATGCCTTCGTCGAGCGCGTCGCCGCACGCGTCGCGAAACACCGCGTGCGTCGCGTGGCGCGGCTCGGGCACGCGGCCGAGGACTTTCTGCGCAATCGCGGGTACCGCGGGGCCCGAAAGCCGTACCACGCCGATGCCGCCGCGGCCCGCCGGCGTGGCGACCGCGGCGATGGTGTCGCGGCTCAGTTCATCGCTTGGCATGGGCAGGCTTGTCGCGGTCGAACATGCGCTGGATCTGCCATTGCTGGGTGATGGAAAGAATGTTGTTGACGAGCCAGTAGAGCACTAGGCCGGCGGGAAAGAAAAAGAAGAAGATGCTGAAGACGAACGGCATGATCTGCATGACCCGCGCCTGCACCGGGTCGGGCGGCACCGGATTCATCTTGGTCTGCAGCACCATCGTCGCCGTCATCAGGATCGGCAGCACGTAGTACGGATCGAGCGCCGAAAGGTCCTTGATCCACAGCATGAACGGCGCGTGGCGCAGCTCGATGGCCGCGAGCAGCACCCAGTAGAGCGCGATGAACACCGGGATCTGCACCAGGATCGGGAAGCAGCCGCCGAGCGGATTGATCTTCTCGGTGCGATAGAGCTCCATCATCGCCTGATTCATTTTCTGCCGGTCGTGCCCGTACAGCTCGCGCATCTTCTGCAGCCGCGGCGTGACCAGCTTCATCTTGGCCATCGACTTGTAGCTCGCCGCCGAGAGCGGGAAGAACACGAGCTTGATCAGCACGGTGAGCAGGATGATGGCAACGCCCCAGTTGCCCGAGAGCGCATGGAATTTCTCGAGCAGCCAGAACAGCGGCCAGGCGATGATCGCGAGAAACCCGTAGTCGACCACCAAGTCGAGCCCCGGCGCCGCGGCCTGCAAGCGGCGCTGTTCCTGCGGACCGGCATACAGCGACACGCTGACCCTGGCAGAGGCGCCCGGCGCCACCGCGCCGGGTTGCAGCACCACGTTGCCGGAATACAGGCCGTCGTTGCGCTTCAGCGCGCCATAGTCGCGCACCGCCTTGTCCGGCGGGATCCAGGCGGAGACGAAATAGTGCTGCACGAAGCCGAGCCAACCGTTGTCGGCGCGGCGCTCGAACTTCGCCTTGTCGAGGTCGCTCGGGTGGACCTTTTCGAATGCCTTGTCCGCGCTGTAGAGGGCGAATCCGGTAAAGCTCTGTGCGCCGAAGGTCTCGGCCACGGGGTTGACGTTGCTCGTCGGCTTGCCGTCGTGCGTGAGCTGGAAGTAGGCGTACGGGGTGAGCGGCTCGGCGCCGCGGTTGTGCACCTCGAGCGCGAGGTCGATGACATAGCTGTCGCGCTTGAAGGTATAGACCTTTTCGACGCTGATCCCGTCACGACCGGCGCCGGTCAGGCGCACCTCGACCGCGTCCTTGCCGCTCTCGAGCGCAGCCTCGCGCACGCCCGCGGACCAGAGCGTGAGGTGGTTGGGCCCGCCTTCGCGCGTAATGCCGCTCTGCGCCTCGTAATGATGCTCGGAGCCGAACAGGACGAAGTTTTTGGTCGGGTCGGCCGAGTCCTTGTGCTTCAAGAGCTCCAGGCGCTTCAGGGTCCCGCCGAGCGTGTCGATCTCGGCGACCAGCAAATCGGTCGCTACGCGCACGATCTCGCCTTTGGCCGCCGGCGCGGCGGCCGGAACGGCCGCGGCGGAAGGCTTGGCGGGCGTACCCGGTGTCGCGGCCGCGGCGGGCGGCGCAGGCTGGCTCGGCGCGGGTACGCCCTGCTGGGCGCCGGCGGGCGGCGGTGCCGGCTTCGGGCGTTTCTCCTTCTCCCACGCCTCCCAGAGCATGAGAAGCGAGAAGCTGAAGATCACCAGCAGGATGAGCCTTTGGGTATCCATCATTCAGGGAACCGGGTCGTGACCGCCGGGATGCCAGGGGCCGCAGCGGCACAGGCGCCGTGCCGCGAGCCAGCCGCCGCGCACGAGCCCGTGGCGCTCGAGCGCTTCATCGGCGTAGTGCGAGCAGCTCGGGTGAAACCGGCATGCCGGCGGTAACAGCGGCCGCACGCACCACTGATAGCCGCGCAGCACCGCGCGCAATGCGTGCACGATCATGTCTTCAGACTGCCGAAGATCTCGCGCAGTCGCGAAATCATCTGCGCGGAAGGTTTGGCGCCGTAAGGCGGACGCACCAGGACATCGATTGGACCGAGTTTTTCCTGTTCTAGCCTGAACGCCTCGCGGATGCAGCGCTTGATTCCGTTGCGAATCACCGCGCGCGCCGCGTGCCTGCGCGAGATCAGCATGCCAAGGCGCGCGCCGCCGGCGTCGCGTCGCGCCACATAGACGGTGTAGCCGTCAAGGCTGCGCCGGGTGCCTTGTCGCAGCAGGCCTTCGAACTCGGCCTTTTGCCGCAGCCGGCGCGCCGGACCCAGCCCGAAACGCTTCCCGGCCGCGGCTACAGCCCGAGACGGCGCCGGCCCCGCGCGCGTCGGTTGCGCAGCACCTTGCGTCCGCCGGGGGTCCGGCTCCGCACGAGGAAACCATGGCGCCGCGCGCGGCGCGTTTTGGAAGGTTGGTATGTCCGCTTCGTCGCCATCGACCGATCCGAAAAAGGGCGGTATTAGAGCGTGTGCGCGAATGCGTTGTCAAACTTAATCTGTGGATAACGCATGACTAAGAAGGTAAAATTTCGACTCGCTTTAGGCCAACGAAAAGATGCAAAACCTCTGGGATGCGTGCCTGCGTCGGCTCGAGCAGGAGCTCCCCGCGCAGCAGTTCAACACCTGGATCCGCCCGCTTGCGCCCGAGGTGGGCGAGGCTGCCGACACCCTGGTCCTCGCGGCTCCGAACCGCTTCGTGCTCGAGCTGGTGCGCGAGCGCTTCGCCGCACGCATCGAGCGCCTGGCCGCCGAAGCGAGCGGGCGCGAGCTCGGTGTGCGCCTGGTGCTCGCGCGCGCCGTGGAGGCTCCCGCGCGCGCCGCGCAGGCAGCGCCGCGCCCGCCCGAAACCCCCTCGATTCTCGAGCGCGCGCGCCTCAATCCGGCGTTCTCGTTCGACAGCTTCGTCACCGGCAAGGCAAACCAGCTAGCGCGCGCGGCGGCGCTGCAGGTCGCCGAAAACCCCGGCGTTTCCTACAATCCGCTGTTCGTCTATGGCGGGGTCGGCCTCGGCAAGACGCACCTGGTGCAGGCGATCGGCAACCAGCTCGCCGACCAGCGACCGCAGGCGCGCATCCGGTACATTCACGCCGAGCAGTACGTGACCGACGTGGTGCGCGCTTACCAGCAGAAATCGTTCGACGAGTTCAAGCGCTATTACCACTCGTTGGATCTGCTGCTGATCGACGATATCCAATTCTTCTCCAACAAGGGACGCACCCAGGAGGAGTTCTTCTACGCCTTCAACGCGCTGGTCGAGGCGCACAAGCAGATCGTGATCACCTGCGATACCTATCCCAAGGAGATCGCCGGCATGGAGGAGCGGCTGATCTCGCGCTTCGGCTGGGGGCTCACGGTGGCCATCGAGCCGCCCGAGCTCGAGATGCGGGTGGCCATCGTGCTGAAGAAGGCGGAGGCCGAGGCGGTTGCGCTCTCGGAGGACATCGCCTTCTTCATCGCGAAGCACCTGCGCTCCAACGTGCGCGAGCTCGAAGGTGCGCTCAAGAAAGTGCTCGCCTTCGCGCGTTTTTCGGGTCGCGAGCTGTCGCTCGAGCTCGCCAAGGAGGCGCTGCAGGACATCCTCAACGTCGCCAGCCGGCAGGTGAGCGTCGAAGGCATCCAGAAGACGGTCGCCGAGTACTTCAAGATCAAGATCTCGGACATGCACTCGAAGAAGCGCAGCCGCAACGTCGCCCGGCCGCGCCAGGTTGCGATGGCGCTCGCCAAGGACCTCACGCAGATGAGCCTGCCGGAGATCGGCGAGGCCTTCGGCAACCGCGACCACACCACGGTGCTGCATGCCTGCCGCACCATCGCGAGCCTGCGCAAGCACGACACCTCGCTCAACCGCGACTACGTAGTGCTGGAACAGGTGCTGAAAGGCTGAGGGTACGCTGGGGACACTTTGTGAGTAAGCGCGGCGCAGCGGCTCGCGGCGAAATCTATCCACAAACCATCCGGCGTGTTCCACAGGCTTTGCGCGGGTCCGAAATCGAATCAATGCGTGTTGCGGCAAGGGCTTGGGGACTTATCCCCGAAATCGGTGCGCTCTATTAGTTATTACTAAGTATTACTAAGGTAAATAACAATGAATCTTGCAAAAGCAAAGCGTGACGAGCTGCTCGGACCGCTTTCTGCGGTGGGCGGGATCATCGAGCGACGCCATACGCTGCCGATCCTCTCGAACGTGCTGATCGAACGGGCCGAGGACACGCTCGCCTTCCTCGCCACGGACATCGAGATCCAGATCGCGGCGCGCAGCGGCATCAACGCGCCCGCGGAGGCGCGCGCGGTCACCGTCGGCGCGCGCAAACTGCTCGACATCCTGCGCGCGCTGCCCGACGGCGCCGAGGTGGTGCTGCAGCAGCAGGACAAGCGCCTGCTGGTCAAGGCGGGCAAGAGCCGCTTTACCCTGCAGACGCTCGCCGCCGAGGATTTCCCGCGGCTGGCGCGCCCGACAGGCGAGTCGGCGCGCTTCGAGATGGAGCAGAAGGCGTTGCGCCGCCTGCTGTCCCTGGTGCAGTACGCGATGGCGCAGCAGGATATCCGCTACTACCTGAACGGCCTGCTGATGGTGGTCGAGGACGGCGCCCTCAAGCTGGTGGCGACCGACGGCCATCGCCTGGCGTACGCGGCGCTCAAGCTCGGTGCGCAGCTGCCGCGCCAGGAGGTCATCGTGCCGCGCAAGACCGTGATCGAGCTCGGCAAGCTGCTTGCCGACACCGACGCGGCGGTGAAGATCGAGATCGCGGCGACCCAGGCCGCCTTCAGCTTCGGCTCCATCGACCTGGTGTCGAAGCTGATCGACGGCAAGTTTCCCGACTACACGCGGGTCATCCCGACGGGCCACAAGAACCGGCTGCAGGTCGCTCGAGAGCCGCTGCGTCAGGCGCTACTGCGGGCTGCGATCTTGTCGAACGAGAAGTTTCGCGGGGTGCGCTGGGTGCTGGGTGACGGCAGCCTGAAGATCGTCTCGTCCAACGCCGAGCAGGAGGAGGCGCACGAGGAGCTCGAGGTGAAGTACTCGGGCGACGCGCTCGATATCGGCTTCAACGTGAACTACCTGCTCGACGTGCTGAACAACGTCTCCGGCGAGGGCATCGAGTGCGCGTTCGGCGACGCGGCCTCGAGCGCGCTCATCACCTACACCGCGGAAAAAGACTTCATGTACGTCGTGATGCCGATGAGGATCTAGTGACCGAAGCGGAAAAGGAATACGGCTCCGACGCGATCAAAGTCCTGAAGGGCCTTGAAGCGGTGCGCAAGCGCCCGGGGATGTACATCGGCGACACCTCGGACGGCACCGGCCTGCACCACATGGTGTTCGAGGTGGTCGACAACTCGGTCGACGAGGCCCTGGCCGGCTTCTGCGACGAGATCGTGGTCACCATCCACACCGACAATTCAGTCTCGGTGCTCGACAACGGCCGCGGCATTCCGACGGGCGTGAAACAGGACGACACCCTCCAGCGATCCGCTGCCGAGATCGTGATGACCGAGCTGCACGCCGGCGGCAAGTTCGACTCCAACAGCTACAAGGTCTCCGGCGGCCTGCACGGGGTCGGGGTTTCGGTGGTGAACGCGCTCTCCGAGTACCTGCGGCTCACCGTCTGGCGCGACGGGCGCGTGCACCAGATGGAGTTTCGCAACGGCGTGGCGGTGGCGCCGCTCAAGGCGACCGGCACGAGCGAGCGGCGCGGCACCGAAGTGCATTTCCTCGCCTCGAAGGAGACCTTCGGCAACGTCGACTACCACTACGACATTCTGGCGCGGCGCCTGCGCGAGCTCTCGTTCCTGAACAACGGCGTCAAGATCGTGCTTATCGACCAGCGCACCGGCAAGGAGGAGAACTTCGCCTTCTCCGGCGGCGTCAAGGGCTTCGTCGAGTACATGAACCGCGCCAAGAACGTGCTGCACCCCAACGTGTTCCTCGGTCATGGCGTCAAGGACGGCATCACGGTCGAGGTGGCGATGCAGTGGAACGACTCCTACCAGGAGAACGTGCTCTGCTTCACCAACAACATTCCGCAGAAGGACGGCGGCACGCACCTCACCGGCCTGCGCGCGGCGATGACCCGGGTCCTCAACAAGTACATCGAGGAGAACGAGATCGCGAAGAAGGCCAAGGTCGAGACCACCGGCGACGACATGCGCGAAGGGCTCGCCTGCGTGCTGTCGGTCAAGGTGCCCGAGCCGAAGTTCTCCTCGCAGACCAAGGAAAAGCTGGTGTCCTCCGAGGTGCGGCCGGTGGTGGAGGAGCTCGTCGCCGAGCGCCTGCGCGAGTTCCTCGACGAGCGCCCGCACGACGCGCGCACCATCACGGTCAAGATCGTCGAGGCGGCCGCCGCGCGCGAGGCTGCGCGCAAGGCGCGCGAGATGACGCGGCGTAAGGGCGTGCTCGATTCGATGGGCCTGCCGGGCAAGCTCGCCGACTGCCAGGAACGCGACCCGGCCAAATGCGAGCTCTACCTGGTGGAAGGCGATTCGGCGGGCGGCTCGGCCAAGCAGGGCCGCGACCGCAAGTTTCAGGCGATTCTGCCGCTCAAGGGCAAGATCCTGAATGTGGAGCGCGCGCGCTTCGAGAAGCTGCTTTCATCGGCGGAGATCGCGACGCTCATCACCGCGCTTGGCTGCGGGATCGGCGCCGAGGAATACAACCCGGACAAGCTGCGCTACCACCGCATCATCGTGATGACCGACGCCGACGTGGACGGCTCGCACATCCGCACCCTGCTGCTCACCTTCTTCTACCGCCAGATGCGGGAGCTCGTCGAGCGCGGCCACATCTACATCGCGCAGCCGCCGCTCTACAAGGCGAAGCTCGGCAAGGAGGAGCGCTACTTGAAGGACGAGCACGAGCTCAATGCCTTCATGCTGCGCCAGGCGCTGGTCGACGCAGCGCTGCATCCGGGCGCGGGGCGCGAGCCGATCGGCGGCGATACGCTCGCGGAGCTGGCGAAGTCCTACCTGCTCGCCGAGGCGGTGATGGAGCGGGTGGCGCGCCTCGTCGACCGCGAAGTGCTGCAAGCCATGCTGCGTGGCGTGCAGGTGGATCTCTCGCGCCGCGACACCGCGGAAGCGTCCGCTGAGGCGCTCGAGGCGGCGATCGGCGGCGAGGGCTTCGCCGTGGCGCCGCACTTCGACCAGAAGACCGAGCGCTACCAGGTGCGCGTCGAGCGCACGCGCCACGGCAACGTGCGCATGAGCACCATCGACACCGAGTTCGTGCACTCGGGCGACTACGCGCAGATCCAGCGGACCGCTGACATGCTGCGCGGGCTGATCGGCCCGGGCGCGAGCGTGCAGCGCGGCGACAAGCGCCAGCCGGTGGCCGACTTCGCAGAGGCCATGAAGTGGCTGCTCGGCGAGGTGGAAAAGGCGATGACCCTGCAGCGCTACAAGGGCCTGGGCGAGATGAACCCGCCGCAGCTGTGGGAGACGACCATGGACCCGGCGACGCGCCGGCTGCTCAGGGTGCAGATCGAAGACGGCATTGCCGCCGACGAGATCTTCACCAAGCTCATGGGCGACGAAGTCGAGCCGCGTCGCGCCTTCATCGAATCTAACGCGCTCGGCGTTCGGAACCTCGACGTGTAGGCTTTTCCTCCGGCGCCTTCTCCTTGGAGGCGCGCGGTTGGAACTCGAAACCGATCTTTCCGTCCGGCTGCTTGACGAGGAAGGCCTTGAACCGGCGGCCTTTCTTGGAAACGAAGCCGGTCAGCAGATCGGTGCGACCGGTCTCGAGCAGCTTCTTCATCTGCTCGCGCTCGATCGGCTGCTGCAGGATCATGCGGCCGGAACGGAAGTCGCAGCTGCGGCCCGGGCCGAGCGCCTTTTCGCACACGTAGGCCACGCCGTGCTCGAACACTCGGGCAGCACATTTCGGGCACGCGCCGAGCGCTTCCTGGCCGCTGAAATCCGGCGCCGGCTCGTCGTCGCTGCCCTGACCGAAGTCGAACTCCAGGCGCAGCTCGTCGGTCAGTCGAATACCTGCGGCGAACGGCCGCCCCTGCTTGCTGCGAAAGCCGGTCAGCGGCCCCACGAAACGCTTGGTAAAGAGCTCGGCGAGCTCCTCCGGCGTCCACTCGCGGCCCGAGATGACCCGCCACAGCGAGAAATCGCATTTTTGGCACTGCACCTTGCGGTAGTTCTCCTGCACTACGCCGCCGCACTTCGGGCACGGCGCCGGCACCGTGGCGTACACCACGTCCGGAATCTCGCCGTGCTTGATCGTGTTCACCACGGTCTTCACCAGGGCGCTGATTTGATCCATGAACTCTTCGCGCGTCAGCTTGCCGGCCTCGATCAGCTTCAGCTTGTGCTCCCATTCCCCGGTGAGCTCGGGCGAACCGAGCTCGACGATGTGCAGGGCGTGCAGCGCGAACATCAGCGAGAAGGCCTTCGGCGTCGGCACCAGCTCGCGGCCTTCGCGGTGCACGTAATCCTCGCGGATCAGGCCTTCGATGATCGCCGCGCGCGTCGCCGGCGTGCCGAGGCCCTTGGCCTCCATCGCGGCGCGCAGCTCGTCGTCCTCCACCAGCTTGCCGGCACCTTCCATCGCCGAGAGCAGCGTCGCTTCGGTGTAGCGCGGCGGCGGCCGGGTCTCGTTGGCATGGGCTGCAATCTCGCGCACCGCGACCTTTTCTCCCTCCGCGGTGGGCGGGAGGGTCGCCGTATCTTCGCTGTCGCGGCCGTACACCGCGAGCCAGCCCGGCGCCTGCAGCACCTTGCCGTCGGTGCGGAAATGGTGCTCATCCACCCGTGTGATGCGCGTGGTCTGCAGGTACTCGGCCGCGGGATAGAACACGGCTAGGAACCGGCGCACCACCATGTCGTAGAGCTTCTGCTCGGCCTCGTTCAGGTGCTTGGGCGTCTGCAGGGTCGGGATGATGGCGAAGTGGTCGGAGATCTTGCTGTTGTCGAACACGCGCTTGTTCGGCTTTACCCAGCCCTGCTTGAGGATCTGCTTTGCAAACGGCGCGAACGCGCGCGCGTCGCCGAGCTCTTCAAGCGTCTTCTTCACCGTGCCGAGGTAGTCCTCGGGCAGCGCGCGCGAGTCGGTCCGCGGATAAGTGAGGACCTTGTGGCGCTCGTACAGCGCTTGCGCGAGCGAGAGCGTCATGCGCGCCGGGAAGCCGAAGCGTGCGTTGGCCTCGCGCTGCAGGCTCGTCAGGTCGTAAAGCAGCGGCGAGAGCTGCGTCGAGGGCTTGGTTTCCTCCGACGCGATACCGCTCTTGCCGTGGCAGGCAGCGACAATCGCTTCGGCCTCGCGCGCGCTCCACAGGCGCTCGGCCTTGCGTTCGCCATCGTCGTCCTTCTTGAATTTTGGATCGAACCAGCGAGCCGGGTAGTCGCCCGCCTTGGCGCCGAAGCGGGCCTGCACTTCCCAGTAGGCGCGCGGCGTGAACGCGCGGATGCGCTCTTCGCGCTCGACCAGGATGGCGAGCGTGGGTGTCTGCACGCGGCCGACCGTGGTGAGGTAGAAGCCGCCCTCCTTGGAGTTGAAAGCGGTCATCGCGCGCGTGCCGTTGATGCCGACCAGCCAGTCCGCTTCGGAGCGGCTCTTGGCCGCGTCGGCGAGTGGCAGCAACTCCTTGTCGCGGCGCAGCGCGTCGAAGCCCTCACGGATCGACTGTGGCGTCATCGATTGCAGCCAGAGCCGCTCGATCGGTTTCTTGTTGCGTGCGTGCTGCACGATGTAGCGGAAGATGAGCTCGCCTTCGCGGCCGGCGTCGCACGCGTTCACCAGGCCGGTCACGTCCTTGCGCTTCATCAGGCGCAGGAGGAGATTTAGGCGGGTCTCGGACTTCTCGATCGGCGAAAGCGCAAAGTGCGGCGGAATTACCGGCAGATTCTTGAACGACCACTTGCCCTTCTTGACATCGTGCTCCTCAGGCAGCACCAGCTCGAGCAGGTGGCCGACGGCGGACGAAAGCACGTATTCGCTGCTCTCGAAATAGTCGCCGCTGCGCTTGAAGCCGCCGAGCGCGCGAGCGATGTCGGCCGCGACCGACGGTTTTTCCGCGATGATGAGTTTTTTTGCCATGCGGCGCGAAAGGCCGCAGATGATAAGTGCAAAGGCGCGCGCGGTTCAACCACCACGCGCGCGCGTGCATTAATGCGCGAAAGCTCTATCTAGTTAGTTCGCGAGCCGCGCGTGCGGGGCGCTGAACAGGTCTTCCGCCACCAGCCGGCTGGTCGGCATCTCGCGGTTCCACAGCACCATCAGGACCACGAGCTTGAGCTGCTCGAGGCTCAGCGTGTCGCCCGCCGCGGCGAGCGCGCGCTCGATCACCAGCTCGCGGGTCTCGGCGCTGAGAATGCCCGAGTGCTCGAGCGTGAGCAGGAAGCCGCGGCATCCGGCGTCGAGCTTCGCCAGCTCGCGTGGCGCGTAGGCGCGAAAGCTGGCGCGCGCGTCCGGCAGGGGCTCGCAGACCCCACGCGGCATGGCGGCGAGGCCCGCCAGCCAGTGCAGCGCCTCGCTGATGTCCGAATCCTCGAAGCCCGCCGCGGAAAGTTTCTTCGCCACGCGCTCGCGGTCGTAGGCGAGCTCGGCTTGCTGACAGTTCTCGAACAGGAAAACAAGGATGTCGTACATGGGTCTTCCCTTCTTATAACGCGACGATGGCGGATGGGTTTACCGGCGCTGCCCCTTTTCCAGACGTTGATACAGCCCGCCAGGCAGCGCGGCCACGCGGCCGTCGAGCTCCAGGCGCAGCAGCTCGGAGGACACCTGCTCGGCCGACATGCCGGCGCGCGAGCAAAGCGAGTCGACGTCGACCGGGTCGTGCCCCATGTGGCGCAAGAGCCCGGCATCCTGGGTTTCCGGCGCCGCCCGGGTGGTCGACGCATAGCCGCTCGGCCGGAACCCCGAGAGTTCGGCGAGCACGTCCTCGGCAGATTCGACCAGCTTGGCGCCCGACTTGATGAGCGCGTGGCAGCCCTTGGCGAGTGGCGAGTGGATCGAACCGGGAATCGCGAACACCTCGCGGCCCTGCTCGGCCGCGGCGCGCGCGGTGATGAGCGAGCCCGAAGCGAGCGCGGCCTCGACCACCAGGCAGCCGCGCGCGAGGCCGCTGATCAGCCGATTGCGCCGCGGGAAATTTTGCGCCGCGGGCGCGGTGCCCAGCGGGAACTCGGATACCAGCAAACCGCGCCCGGCAATCTCAGTCGCGAGAGCCGCGTTTCGGCTAGGGTAGACGACGTCGATGCCGGTTCCCAGCACCGCGATGGTCGAGCCGGTGCCCGCGAGCCCGCCGCGGTGCGCTGCGGCATCGATACCGAGCGCGAGCCCCGAGACGATCGTCAGCCCCGCCGCGCTTAGCGCCTTGCCGAGCGCCTCGGCGTTTGCTTCCCCCTGCTGCGTCGCGTTGCGGCTGCCGACGATGGCGAGCGCCGGGCTCGCAAGGAGCTCGGTGCGCCCGCGCGCATAGAGGACCGCGGGGGGGTCCGGAATCTCGAGCAGCAGCGGGGGATAGGTCTCGTCTGCGAGCGTAATGACCGAATGGCCCGGCTGGGCGGCCCAGTCGAGCGCCTGCGCTACGGCACGCGCCACCGCATCCGAATCCAACGCGGTGAGCACCGCCGGCGTGAGAAATGCCCCGAGCTCGGCGCGTGTTCGCACAAGCGCCTGCTGCGGCAGTCCGAACTGCCGCAGCAGGCGTTGTAAGGTTGCGGGACCGATTCCCGGGGTGAGGGCCAGCTGCAGCCAGCTTGCGAGCCCCGGGTCCGGAGTCACTTCTTGTTCTTCTTACGGTGTCTGCACCACATCGAGCGGGCTGACGGGCTTCGTGACTTGCATGATCAGCGCGTAGGATATCCGGTCAAAGGTGCGGAATACAAACGCGAGTCCCGCACGCTCGTCGGGCAGCTGAATGCGCGCGTCGCGCGCGTTGCGCGGCTTGCTCGCGTCGCGCACCGTGCCGCCGAGGTTGTAGAGCGCGAGCACGTGTCCGACCTCGATGCCGTCGGACTTCCCGCGGTTGATGCTGATGACCTGTTGCGGCCCGGCCTCGCCGACTTGGCCGACCCCGCCGTAGATGCCGATCACGCGGCCGCGGATCTGCGCATTGGGAGCGTGCGGGGCGTAGTTCACCGGCTGCGGACGGCCCGCAGCGACCAGCTTGTCGCCCGCCTCGACTTCCTGCACCGCGCTGGTCAGCACGACGGTCGCGGGCTCGCCCGGCCGCGTGAGCTGGGCGGTGCCAAGATAGATCGCCTCGTACGCGAGTGTCTTGTTCGTATCCGGATCGACCAGGGCGCTGCCCTTGCGGTACACGTACCAGGTTTCGTCCTTGGAGGAACCGATGCCGCGCACGTACGCCGAATTGCCCGCCGCGAGCACGACTCGATCCGACTGGGTGGCGACGATGGTCGGCGCTTTATCCAGGCCGTCGGGCTCCACGACCAGCGGCCGTGACAGAAACGGCTCGATCACCGACGGCGGAATACTGGGGATCTCTTGCCTGGCGAGCGATTCCGCCCGCACGCGCGGCCCGAGCTTCACGCTGCCCGACGGCGCTCCCGGTGCCGTGCCGGGAACGTCCGGCGCCGGCTTGGTTCCCGGCGCCGGCTTGGTTCCCGGCGGCTTGGTCCCGGGCGTTGGCTCGGCGCCCGGCTTGGCGATCGTGAGCTGCGCACGCTCGCGGTCGAGGACGATCACGTAGCCGGGGTAGATCAGGTGCGGGTTGCGGATCTGCTCGCGGTTCATGTTCCAAAGCTCGGGCCAGCGCCACGGCGAGTCGGTATAGCGCTGCGAGATGCCCCAAAGGGTGTCGCCCGGCACCACGACGTACCGATCGGGCGCATCCGGCTTGATCGCCAAGGGTGCCGACGAGGGCGCGCTCGGGGCTTGGGCAGGAAGGCTGCCCGGGAACAAGAAAGCGAGCGCTATGATAGACTTACAGACTTGCTGGACCATGGCACCCCGTCCCTTTTTCGGTTCCTGGACCCGCTGGAAATTCGATTTTTCCACCCCAATGTAGCACAAAGGTTGGATTGCTTATACGCTGCCTGAGATTGTCCACATAATCCATTCAATTCGCAAGTGAAATGGCCCTTTTAAACATCCTGCGCTATCCCGACGCCCGGCTCCACAAGGTCGCCGCCCCCGTAACCGTCTTCGACGAAGGCCTGAAAAGACTGGTCGCCGACATGGCCGAAACCATGTACGCCGCTCCCGGCATCGGGCTCGCCGCGATTCAGGTCGATGTGCCGAAGCAGGTGATCGTGGTCGACGTTTCCGAGCGGCGCGATTCCCTGGTCGTGCTGGTCAACCCGGAGATCCTCGAGGCAACCGGGGTTTCGGACATCGAGGAGGGCTGCCTTTCGGTGCCGGGGATCTATGAGCTCGTCGAGCGCGCCGAGCGCGTGAAAGTGCGCGCCTTCGACCAGAACGGCAATCCGTTCACTCTCGAGGCGCAGGGCTTGCTCGCCGTTTGCATCCAGCACGAGATGGACCATCTCAAGGGCAAGGTTTTCGTCGAGCACTTGTCGCAGCTAAAGCAGCAGCGCATCCGCGCGAAGCTCGCCAAACAGCTGCGCAAGTCGGCTTAGCCACCGCCTTCCTGCGTCTCGTCTTCGCCGGCACGCCCGAGTTCGCTGAGCGGGCGCTGGCGCGCCTGGTCGCCGCGGGGCACGAGATTGCTCTCGTTCTGACCCAGCCCGACCGTCCCGCGGGCCGCGGCATGCTACCCGCGGCAACGCCGGTCGCGCGTTTCGCGGCGGCGAACGGCCTGCCGGTGATCAAGCCATCGACGTTGAAAAGCGCGCCGGAAGTGGAACGGGTACGCGCCCTGCGCCCCGACGCGCTGGTGGTTGCAGCGTACGGGCTGCTCCTGCCGCAAGGGCTTCTGGATGCGGGGCGCCGCGGCGCACTGAACATTCACGCCTCGCTCCTGCCGCGCTGGCGCGGGGCGGCGCCGATACAGCGCGCCATCCTCGCCGGCGACGCGGAGACCGGGGTTTCGATCATGCAGATGGAGGCTGGGCTCGATACCGGCGCCGTCCTCCTGCAGAAGCGCATACCGATTGGCGCGCAGGACGATGCCGGGACGCTGCACGACAAGCTTGCCGTGCTCGGGGCCGACGCGATCGTGGAAGCGCTGGCCGCGATCGACGCAGACCGCCTACGCCCCACGCCGCAGCCCGCTTCGGGGGTCAGCTACGCAGCGAAAATCGACAAGCGCGAGACGCGGCTCGACTGGTCGCGGCCGGCAATCGAGCTCGAGCGCGCGGTACGCGCATTCCGTCCGGCGCCGGGCGCGTATGGCTTGCTGGACGGCGCTCCGCTGAAAATCTGGCGCGCCGAGGTCGTGGACGGGGCGGGCGCGCCGGGCGCCGTACGCCAACGGGAACAAAAGCTGGTCATCGCCTGCGCCGACAAGGCGCTCGCGGTGTCCGAGGTGCAGCGCGCCGGCGGGCGCCGGCTAAGCGCGGCGGAGTTCCTGCACGGTCATCCGCTCGCGCCGGGCGCGCGCTTCGCGTGATCGCGCTCGCTAGCGCGCTGCGCGACGCCGCACCGATCGTCGCGCGCGTGGCGGGCGGCGCTAGCCTCGCGGCCGAGTTCGAGCATTTCGCCGACGAGGGCGCGCCGGGGACCCGCGCAGCGCTGCTCGATCTCACGCATGGGACTCTGCGGCGCTATGGACGCGTACAAGCGATCGTGCGGCAACTCTCGCGGCGCAGCGAGGGCGATCCGCTCACGCAAGCCCTGCTCTGGTGCTCGTTGTACGCGCTGGAATCCGGCCGCTACGCCGATTACACGGTCGTCGATCAGGCGGTGCGCGCCTGCGCAAGCCTCGAGCGCTGGAGCGCGAAGGGCTACGTCAATGCGCTGCTGCGCGGCTATCTGCGCGAGCGCGCATCGCTCGAGGCGCGCATCCAGGCCGATGCCGAGGCGCGCTATCAGCATCCGCGCTGGTGGATCGAGCTGCTCAAGACCGCCTACCCCGAGCGCTGGCAAGCGATCCTCGACGCCGGCAACTCGCATCCGCCGATGTGCCTGCGCGTAAACCGCCGGCGCTCGAGCGCGGCGGACTATGCGAGCCGTCTCGCGGCACAAGGAATCGCGGCGCGGAGTCTCGGCGACGAAGCGCTGCTGCTCGAGCGCCCGGCGCCGGTCGAGCGCTTGCCGGGATTCACCGCCGGAGAGGTGTCGGTGCAGGACGCAGGCGCGCAGCGCGCTGCGCGCTGTCTCGAGCTCGACCCCGGTCAGCGTGTGCTCGACGCCTGCGCCGCGCCGGGCGGCAAGGCCGGCCATATTCTCGAGCGCGCCGAGGTCGAGCTCACGGCGTTGGAGGCGGATGCGCGGCGCTGCGCGCGCCTCGAGCGCAACCTTGCGCGGCTCGGCCTCGCCGCGCGCGTCGCCAACGTTGACTGCACGCGGCTCGCCGACTGGTGGGACGGCGCGCCGTTCGACCGCGTGCTCGCCGACGTGCCCTGCTCGGCTTCCGGAATCGCGCGGCGCCGTCCGGACATCAAGTGGTTGCGCCGCAGCCACGACCTCGCCGCGTTCGCCGCGCGGCAGGCGCAAATCCTCGACGCGCTTTGGCAGGTGCTTCGCGCGGGTGGTAAATTGCTGTATGCCACCTGCTCGGTGTTTCCGCAGGAGAACGACGCGGTGATCGACGCTTTCGTTGCGCGCGCGCCGCGCGCCGTTCTCCTGCCGCTGGCCGACGGCGCCGCGGCGCAGGGGCTGCCCGACGCCGCGCGCGACGGGTTCTATTACGCGCTGATCCACAAGCAAGCCTGACGCGAAGCGCGATGCGCCGCATCGCTTTGGTCATGCTGCTGGTCGCGGGCGCGGCGCTCGCCGAAGAGATCGAAGTGCGCGATGTGGCGCTGCGCAGCGTCGAGGACGGCCTCGCGCTCGACGCCGATTTCGCGTTCGAGCTGACCCCGCGCCTCGCCGAGGTCGTCGCGAACGGCGTGCCGCTCTACTTCAGCGTCGAGTTCGAGCTGACGCGGCGACGCTGGTACTGGTTCGACGAGACCGCTGCGGCGCAGCGCCTGCAGCTGCGGCTGTCCTATCATGCACTGTCGCGGCAGTACCGGCTGTCGACCGGGGCGCTGCAGCAGAGCTTTGCCACGCTGGAGGAGGCGCTCAACGTGCTCAAGCGGGTGCGCAACTGGCTGGTAGTGGACCGTAGCGCACGCCTCGCCGATGCGGACTACGACGCCGCGTTGCGCATGCGCCTCGATACTTCGCTCCTGCCCAAGCCGTTCCAGCTCTCCGCGCTCACCGGCCGCGACCTGCAGCTCGAATCGCCCTGGAAGCGCTTCATCGTGCGGCCGTCCCGATGAAGTGGCTGATCCTGATCGGCGCGGCGGTGGCGGCGGTCGGGCTAGTGCTGCTCGCCACCGCGAGCGCGGACACCACGATGTTCGCGCGGCACTATCCGCTGCTCCTCGGCCTGAACGCCGCGCTCGCCGCGCTGCTCGCCGCGCTGGTCGCGATCCAGCTGGTGGTGCTCGCGCGGCGTCACCGTGCACGCGTATTCGGCGCGCGCTTGACGCTGCGCCTGCTGGCGCGCTTCGCGGCGCTTGCCGTGGTCCCGGGCCTGATCGTGTATGCCGTCTCGGTGCAGTTCCTCACGCGCTCGATCGAGTCCTGGTTCGACGTCAAGGTCGACGCCGCACTCGAGGGCGGCATCAACCTGGGCCAGCAGGTGATCGAACAGATGACGCAGGACCTCCAGGCCAAGGCCAACGCGATGGCGCTCGAGCTCGCCGACCGCGGGCCGGGACAGCTCGCCGCCCAGCTCGAGCGGCTGCGCGGCCAGCTCGGCGTCGAGGAAGTCGTGCTGGTCACGGGCAGCGGCAGGCTGGTAGCGAGCGCGGCGCAGGATGTCACCAAGCTGGTGCCCGAGCTTCCCGCAGGCCAGGCGTTGCGGCAGGCGCGCGCCAAGCGCGGCTATACCGCGGTTGACGCGGCGGTGGGACGGCCGCTCGCGTTGCGCGTCCTTGTGCCGGTCGACATGCCGGGGGAGGTCCGCTTCCTCCAACTGCGGCAGACCGTGCCGTCATCGTTCGCGCAGAGTGCCGAAGCGGTCGAAGCCGCCTATCGCGACTACCGCGAGCTCGCCATCTCGCGCGACGGACTGAAACGCATCTACATCGTCACGCTCACTTTCGCGCTGCTCATGGCGCTGTTCGTTGCGGTGGCGGTGGCGGCGACCCAGTCGGGACTGCTCGCCGAGCCGCTCGCCAACCTGGCCCAGGCGACGCAGGCCGTGGCGCGTGGCGACTTCACGCGGCGCGCGCCGGTCACCAGCCGCGACGAGCTCGGCGTGCTCACGGAGTCGTTCAACTCGATGACGCGCCAGCTCGAGGAAGCGCGCCGCGGCGTCGAGTCCAACCAGCTCGCGCTCGAAGCTGCCAAGGCGCGCCTGGAGAGCATCCTCGCCAACCTGTCGGCGGGCGTGCTGGTGTTCGACCACTCCCTCGAGCTCTCGATCTCCAACCATGGCGCGGCCGCGATCCTCGGGTCCGAGCTCGGTGCCTTTGCCGGCCAGATGCGCGCCCACTTCGCCGCGCAGGGCGCGGCGGACTGGCAGCTCGAGCTGCAGCTCAAGGGGACCGGCAAGACGCTGCACGCGCGCGGCGCGCGCCTGCCCCACACGACCGGCGGCGGCGCGGTCGTGGTATTCGACGACATCACACGCCTGATCCAGGCGCAGCGCGCCACCGCCTGGGCCGAGGTCGCCCGGCGCCTCGCGCATGAGATCAAGAACCCGCTCACCCCGATCCAGCTCTCCGCCGAGCGGCTCGAGATGAAGCTCGGCGAGCGCTTGCCGCGCGAAGACGCCGAGATGCTGAAGCGCGCGACTGAAACCATCGTCAACCAAGTGTCGGCGCTGAAGGCGATGGTGGACGATTTTCGCGACTACGCGCGCCTGCCGGCCCCCCAGCCGGCGCGCCTCGATCTGAACGCGCTCGTGCGCCAGGTGCTCGCTCTGTACGAGAATTCGACCGTGCCGATCGCCAAGCACCTCGCCGAGCCCCTGCCGCCCGCATGGGCCGACGGCGCCCAGATCCGACAGGTGCTGCACAACCTGGTGCAGAACGCCCAGGATGCGCTCGAGAACCAGGCCGCGCGCGGCGCGAGCCCGTCGATCGAAGTGCGCACCGAGCTCGCCGGCGACCGCATCCGGCTCGCGGTGTCGGACAATGGCGCCGGCTTCCCGGAGGAGCTGATGGCGCGCATCTTCGAGCCGTACGTCACCACCAAGCCGCGCGGCACCGGGCTCGGGCTCGCAATGGTGAAGAAGATCGTCGACGAGCACCACGGCGCGGTGACGATCGAGAACCGGCCGAGCCGCGGCGCATCGGTGAGCGTGCTGCTGCCGCTCGCCAAGGCCGCGTAGCGCATGGCCCAGATCCTGGTGGTCGACGACGAGATCGGCATCCGCGAGCTGCTGTCGGAGATCCTGGCCGACGAGGGGCACCAGGTGATGCTCGCGGAGAGCGCAGGCGACGCGCGCCGCATGCGCGAGCGCGCGCGGCCGGATCTCGTGCTGCTCGACATCTGGATGCCCGACGCGGACGGCATCACGCTCCTGAAGGAATGGGCGGCGAGCGGGCAGCTCACCATGCCGGTGGTGATGATGTCGGGCCACGCCACGATCGAAACGGCGGTCGAGGCCACGCGCATCGGCGCGCTCGATTTCCTGGAGAAGCCGATCGCGCTGCAGCGCCTGCTCGCCACCGTGAAGCGCGCGCTGCGCAACCCGGAGACCGCGGCGGCGCCGGAGCTCACCATGGCGGCGTTCGGGCGCGCGCCGGCGCTGGCGGAAGTCAAGAAGCGGCTCGCGCAGCTCGCCGGGTCCGGCGCGCCGCTGCTGCTGCGCGGCGAGCGCGGCATGCGCCCCGAGCTCTTCGCCCGCCTGCTCGCGGCGCCGGGCGCACCGTTCCTTGCCGGCGGCGAAGCCCTGTCGCAGCCGCCCTCGGAGCTGCTCGGCAAGGCGGCGGGCGGGATCCTGTTCATCGCCGATCTTTCCAAGCTCGGCCACGCCGAGCAGCGCAACCTCGAGTTCCTGCTGCCGCGCGCGGAGAAGCACCGCGTACGCCTAGTGTCCTTCTCGCCGCTGGACGCGAAGAGCCTGTCGGAGAAATGCGATTTCGATGCCGAGCTCGGCGCACGCCTGGGCGAGCTCACGCTCAAGCTGCCCACGGTGCGCGAGTTCGCGGAGGACGTTCCCGACCTCGCGTCGCTCATGCTCGCGCAGCTGGTGGAGGCGCGCGTGTGCACCACGCGGCGCTTCGCGATCGCCGCGCTCAACGCCTTGCGCCATCACGCCTGGCCGGGAAACCTCGCCGAGCTGGAAAGCGTGGTGAAGGATCTCGCGCTCAGCACGCTCGAGGAAGAGATCCGGCTCGAGGATGTCGAACGCGTGCTCGCGGCGCGCGCGGTGCCCGGCACGCTGCCCGAGGTGGCGTTCGACCGCCCCTACCGCGAGGCGCGCGAGGCCTTCGAGCGGGTGTACTTCGAGCATCTCCTCGCGCGCGAGAACGGCAGCATGTCGCGCGTCGCCGAGCGCTCGGGGCTCGAGCGCACGCATCTCTACCGCAAGCTCAAGGCGCTCGGGCTGCCGGTCGGCCGGCGCGAGGAAAGCTAGGTTTTCTTCGGCTTCGGTTTTTGCCGGTGCGGCCGTCTCTTGCCGTAGCTGCCTTTGTAGATCTTGCCGCGCCGCGTGCGTTTATCACCTTTTCCCATGGCGCGATTATACGGTCTCGAGTTCGTAGGCGAGGTAAGGCGCGAGCCATTTCTCCGCTTCGACCACGCTCAGGCCGGAGCGCTTTGCATAGTCCGCGATCTGATCGCGGCCGACCTTGCCGACCGCGAAGTAGCTCGCCGCGGGATGCGAGAGATAGAAGCCGGAGACGGACGAGGCCGGCAGCATGGCGAACGATTCCGTGAGCCTCATGCCGGCGCTCTTTTCCGCGTCGAGCAGCCGAAAGAGCGGCCCTTTCGCCGTGTGATCGGGGCACGCGGGGTAGCCCGGCGCCGGCCGGATGCCGCGATAGCGCTCGGCAATCAGCTCGACGTTGTTCAGGTGCTCGTCGGAAGCGTAGCCCCAGAACTCGCGCCGTACGCGTTCATGCAGGCGCTCGGCGAAGGCTTCGGCGAGGCGGTCGGCGAGGACCTTCAGCATGATCGCGTTGTAGTCGTCGCCGCGCTTCTCCAGCTCGGCGACGCGCGTCTCGATGCCGCCGGTGCTGACCGCGAACGCGCCGATCCAGTCCCGCACCCGGCTCGCCTTCGGCGCCACGAAATCGGCGAGGCAAAGATTGGCGCGCCCTTCCGGCTTGTGGTTCTGCTGGCGCAGATTGCGCCAGGTCATGAGCGGCGTGCGGCGCTCGCTGTCGTCGTAGATCTCGATATCGTCGCCGTTCACCTGCGCCGCGGGATAGAGCGCGAATACGCCGTTCGCTTCCAGTAGGTTTTCGCGCACGAGGCGCGCGAGGATCTCTTGCCCCTCGGCGAACACCTTGCGCGCCGTCTCGCCCACCTTGGGGTCGTCGAGGATCTGCGGATAGGGCCCGTAGAGCTCCCAGGCCTGGAAGAACGGCCCCCAGTCGATGTAGTCGACGAGCTCGGCGAGCGGATAGCGCCTGAGCACCGTGAGGCCGGGCTTCGCCGGCGCTGGCGGCACGTAGCTCGTCCAGTCGGTCTTGTGGCCGAGCTCGCGCGCGCGCGCGATGGAGTGCAGAGGGCCGGGCCCCCGCTTGTCGCGGTGCTGGACGCGCACTTTTTCGTACTCGGCACGCACCTGGGCCACGTAAGCCTCGGCATTCGCCGACAGCAGGTTCTGCACCGCCGGCACGCTGCGCGAGGCGTCGACCACGTACACCACCGGGCCGGAGTAGTTCGGCGCGATCTTCACTGCGGTATGGGCGCGCGAAGTCGTGGCGCCGCCGATCAGGAGCGGCAGCTTGAACCGCGCGCGCTCCATCTCGCGCGCCACGTGCGTCATCTCTTCGAGCGAAGGCGTGATCAGACCCGAGAGGCCGATGGCGTCCGCGTTCTCTTTGCGCGCGGTCTCGAGGATGGTCTCGGCCGGCACCATCACGCCCAGGTTCACCACCTCGTAGTTGTTGCACTGGAGCACGACGGCGACGATGTTCTTGCCGATGTCGTGCACGTCGCCCTTCACCGTGGCGAGCACGAGCTTGCCCTTGGCGCGGCTGGCTTCGCCGCTCCGCGCCTTTTCCGCCTCGATGTAAGGCACCAGGTGGGCGACCGCCTGTTTCATCACGCGCGCCGATTTCACTACCTGCGGCAGGAACATCTTGCCGGCGCCGAACAGGTCGCCGACCACGTTCATGCCGTCCATCAGCGGGCCCTCGATCACCTCGATCGGGCGCGCATACTTGCGCCGCGCTTCCTCGGTATCGGCGACGATGTGGCTCGAGATGCCGTTGACCAGCGCGTGGCTGAGGCGCTGCTCCACGCTGCCCGCGCGCCAGGCTTCGTCCTTCGCGCTGTCGCGCGCGCTGGCCTTCACCGTCCCGGCGAACTCGACCAGCCGTTCGGTCGCGTCCGGCCGGCGGTCGAACAGCACGTCCTCGACGCGTTCGCGCAGCTGCGGATCGAGCTGCTCGTACACGCCGAGCTGGCCGGCGTTGACGATGCCCATGGTCAGCCCGGCGCGGATCGCGTGATAGAGGAAGGCGGTGTGCATCGCTTCGCGCACCGGGTCGTTGCCGCGGAACGAAAACGACAGGTTCGACACGCCGCCGGACACCTTGACCTGCGGCAGGTTGGCACGGATCCAGCGCACCGCCTCGATGTAATCGATCCCGTAGCGTGCGTGTTCTTCGAGCCCGGTGGCAACGGCAAAGATGTTCGGATCGAAGATGATGTCCTCGGGCGGAAAGTCGACCTCCCGGGTGAGGAGCTCGTAGGCGCGGCGGCAGACCGCGGTGCGGCGCTCGAGCGTGTCGGCCTGGCCCTTCTCGTCGAACGCCATCACCACCACGGCGGCCCCGTACTGCCGGCAGAGCCGCGCCTGGCGCAGGAACTCCTGCTCGCCTTCCTTCATGGAGATCGAGTTGACGATCGGCTTGCCCTGCACGCACTTGAGCCCCGCCTCGATCACGCTCCACTTCGAGCTGTCGATCATGACCGGCACGCGCGCGATGTCGGGCTCGGCGGCCACCAGACGCAGGAAGGTCGCCATCGCCATCTCCGAGTCGAGCATCGCCTCGTCCATGTTGACGTCGATGACCTGTGCGCCGTTCTCCACCTGCTGGCGCGCTACCGCGAGCGCGCCGGCGTAGTCGCCGGCGAGGATCAGCCGGGCAAACGCGCGCGAGCCGGTGACATTGGTGCGCTCGCCGATGTTGACGAACAGCGACTGGTCGTCGATGGTGACCGGCTCCATGCCCGAAAGCCGCAAGGCGCGAGGTCTTTCGGGAATCTTTCTGGGTGGGATCGAACGCAGGGCTTCGCCGATGGCGCGAATGTGCTCGGGGGTCGTGCCGCAGCACCCACCGGCGATGTTGAGCCAGCCGGCGCGCGCCCATTCCGCGGCATGCGCGGCCATCGATTCCGGGGTATCGTCGTACTCGCCGAACGCGTTGGGTAGGCCGGCGTTCGGATGGCAGGAGACGTAGGTCTCGGCGAGGCCCGCCAGCTCCTCGACATAGGGCCGCAGCTCCTTCGCGCCGAGCGCGCAGTTCAGTCCCACCGCGATCGGCCGGGTGTGGCGCACCGAGTTGTAGAACGCTTCCGCGGTCTGGCCGGAGAGCGTGCGCCCCGAAGCGTCGGTGATGGTTCCCGAGATGATGACCGGCAGCCGTCGCGCTTGCGAAGCGAAGGTCTGTTCGATCGCGAACAGCGCGGCCTTGGCGTTCAGGGTGTCGAACACTGTCTCGACCATGAGAAGATCGACTCCGCCTTCGAGCAGGCCGGCGATCGCCTCGGCGTAGGCCGCGACCAGCTCGTCGAAGCTGACCGCGCGGAATCCCGGGTCGTTGACGTCGGGCGAGATCGACGCCGTCTTGTTGGTGGGGCCAAGCACCCCGGCGACGAAGCGCGGCTGCGCCGGGGTGCGCGACGCCCACTCGCGCGCGGCATCGCTCGCGAGGCGCGCGGCGGCGCGATTGAACTCGCGCGCGAGCGACTGCATGCCGTAGTCGGCGAGCGCGATCGAGGTCGAATTGAAGGTGTTGGTTTCGATCACGTCTGCGCCGGCCTGCAGGTACTGCGCGTGGATGTCGCGCACCAGCCGCGGCTGGGTGAGCGAGAGCAGGTCGTTGTTGCCGCGCAACTCGCGCGGCCAGTCGCGGAACCGCGCGCCGCGGTAGTCCTCCTCCGCGAGACGCGCGCGCTGGATCATGGTGCCCATGGCACCATCGAGCAGCAGGATCCTTTCGGGCAGCAGCGCGTCGAGTGTGTGCATCGCTGAAAGCAAAAAAGCCCGCTCGGCTTAGCGCAGAGAACGGGCTTCTGGCGCGCCTCTTTAGCGGTATTTGTAACGCGCCCGCAAGCTGAGCATCAAATCGGCGCGACGCGTGGCATTCTGCCCATCAATGCCTTCTCTGTCAACGGCTTATAATCGATTCGGTGAGCGAATTCGACTCGATCGTCGGCCATTTTGCCTGCGAAGTGCATTGGGGCGACTGCGACCCGGCCGGGATCATCTTCTATCCGACGTATTTCCGCTGGATGGACGCGGCGACCTGGGCGTTCATGGGATCGGTCGGCTACGGCGCAAGACGCATGCGCGAGGAGCATCTCGCGATGCCGCTGGTCAATGCCGACTGCGAATTCCTCGCGCCCGCGCAGCACGGCGACCGCTGCGACGTGCGCTCGCGCATCGCGCGCTTCGGCGGCGCGTCGTTCGTCGTCGCGCACGAGGTGGTGCGCGCCGACGGCACCACGCTCGCGAAGGGCAGTGAGAAGCGCGTCTGGGGCCGTTACCTCAACGGACCCGGCACGCCGCTCAAGGGGCAGCAAATTCCCGACGAGGTCAAAGCGCTGTTCCGCGCGAAGTAGCCCAGTCGGCGAGCGCGCGCTCGATCATCACGCCGGCGGAACCCGGTGCGCTCCGCGCCGCGGCCGGCAGCGCGTCGAGGTTCTTGCGCATCGCGACTTCGTCGACCTCGAGCCCGCCCAGCGCGTCGGCCATGGCTGCGGCGGCGCTCGCGGCGGCACACGCCAGGTCGCGCAGCGTGAACCACTGGCTTTGCCACTGCCCGAGGCCGCGCTCGTGCTCGGGCGTGAGCTGCGCCAGCAGCGTCGCCGCGAGGCCGGGGGCGCGTTGCGCCGCCTCGAGCGCCAGCATGGAGAGCGCGGGGTTGCGCTTGTGCAGCATGCTGGAAGAGCCGCCGCGGCCCGCCTTGGCCGCCTCGGCCGCTTCGCCGACCTCGGGCTGCATGAGGAGCGATACATCGCGGCCGATCTTGCCCGCGGCGCCGGCGAGGATCGCCAGCTCGGCGCCGAGCCGCGCGAAGCGGTCGCGCGTGCTGTGCCAGGGAACCGGGCTCGCCTGAAGCTCGAGCTCCTGTGCGAGCGCTGTCATTACCGCTTCGCCGCGCTCGCCGAACGAGGACAGGGTGCCGCTCGGGCCGCCGAATTGGAGGACGCATGCGCCGGCTGCGGCGCTGCGCAGGGCCGGCACGCTGCGGGCGAGCATGGAAAGCCAGACCGCCGCCTTCCATCCGAAAGTCACGGGCAGCGCCGGCTGTAGCAGGGTGCGCGCCGTGGTGGCTGTGCGGGCATGGCGTCGCGCGAGCACGGCGGCGGCATCGCCGAGTTGGACCGCAAGCTCCACCACGCGGGCGCATGCGGGCTTGAGGCAGAGCACGGCCGCGGTATCAATCGCATCCTGACTGGTCGCTCCGGCATGGAGGTGACGCGCGGCTTCAGGCGAGACGGCAGCGACCTGGGCGGTCAGCTGCTTCACGAACGGGATGGCGAGCGTCCCTGCCCGTCCCTCGCGCGCGAGCTCGAGGGCGTCGAATTGCGCGCGCTCGCATATGCGCGAGATGGTTTCGGCATGGGGCGCAGGGACGAAACCGTGCCGCGCGCTCGCCCGCGCCAGCGCGCCCTCGAAGCGCGCCATTGCCGTCAGCAACTTCTCGTCGGACAGGAGCGCGGCGCAGACTTCGTCCGCGAACAGGAGCTCGAGGCTCAGAAGTCGAAGAACACCGTTTCGTTCTTGCCCTGCAGCAGCACGTTCCACTCGAGCACGCCGTCGCCGCGCCGGGCGGCGATCAGCGTCGCACGGCGCTCGGCGGGCACGAGCGTGAGCAGCGGGTCGCTCGCGTTCGCGGGCTCGTCCGGGAAATAGATGCGCGTCTGCAGCTGCTTGAGCAGCCCGCGCATGAAGATCGTCACCGTAACGTGCGGCGCCTGCGGCTTGCCGTCGGGGCCCGGCACCGGCCCTGGCTTGACGGTGCGGAAGCGAAACGCGCCGGCATCGTCGGTGAGCGAGCGCCCGTAGCCGCGGAAGCCCTTCTCCAGCGGCTTGTCCTGCTTGTCCTCGGGGCTAGCGTACTTGCCGTGGCTGTTTGCCTGCCAGATCTCGACCGCGGCGTCGTTCACGGGCCTGCCGTCGGCGTCGAGCACGCGGCCTTCGATGCGCACGCGCTCGCCCGCGACGCCTTGCGGCGCGAGGTCCTCGATCACCATCCATTCCAGGCCGATGCGCAGGTAGGGCCCGATGGTCTGCGAGGTGCTCGCGCGCAGGCTCACCGGCGGTTCTCCATCGGTGTCGCCTCACGCCCGCGCAGCACGATGTCGAATCGATAGCCGAGCGCAAACTCCGGCATCGTGGTCTCCCAGTCGAACACCGAGACCAGCCGGTTGCGCGCTTTCTCGTCCGGCACGCAGGTGAACATCGGGTCGTACTCGAGCAGCGGGTCGCCCGGGAAGTACATCTGCGTAATGAGGCGCGTGACGATCGCGGGGCCGAAGAGCGAGAAATGAATATGCGCCGGGCGCCAGGCGTTGTGGTGGTTGCGCCAGGGATATTCGCCGGGCCGGATGGTCACGAAGCGGTAGCGGCCCTCGGCGTCGGTCAGCGCGCGCCCCGCCCCGGTGAAGTTGGGATCGATCGGCGCATCGTGCTGGTCGACGCGGTGGTTGTAGCGCCCGGCGGCGTTCGCCTGCCAGATCTCGATCAGGATGCCGGGCAGCGCCCTGCCGTTCTCGTCGAGCACGCGGCCGCTCACCACGATGCGCTCGCCCTGCGGGTCGGCCTTGTGCTGCTTGGTGAGATCGCCGTCGGTGGGCTTGATGTCGCCGTAGCCGAAGACCGGCGCGCTCAGCTCCGAAAGCGTGTGCGGCAGGAGCACGAGCGCATGCGACGGCGCGCGCTTGACCGTCGAGGCATAAGGCGGGAAGAGGTAGTCGGGCTGCGTTCCGCGGTAGGGGCGTCGGTAGCTCATTCGGCGTCGGGTTGCTTGGAAGGTTGCGCCCGATCGAACGCCTCGAGCTTCATGCATTGCTCGAATACGCGTACGGTCGTCGGATAGCCGCCCAGCTCGCACTGGTAACGCTTGGCGTTGAAAATCTGCGGTACTAGGCAGCAGTCGGCGATGGTCGGCGAGTCGCCGTAGCAGAACCGGGCATTGATGAGGCGCAATTCCGCTTCCAGCTTTGCAAGGCCGTCGGCGATCCAGTGGCGATACCAGGCGTTGACCTGGTCCTCGCTCTGCCCGAGCGCGCGCTTCAGGTGCTGCAGCACGCGCAGATTGTTGAGCGGGTGGATCTCGCACGCGATCAGGTCGGCGAGCGCGCGCACCCGGGCCTTGCCGAGCGCATCGCCGGGCAGGAGCGCCGGACGCGGATGCTTCTCTTCCAGGTACTCCATGATCGCGAGCGACTGGCTGAGCCGCGTGCCGTCGTAGAGCTCGAGCGTCGGGAGCAGCGCCTGCGCATTGACGCTCAAGTATTCGGGCTTTCGGTGTTCGCCCTTGGCGAGATGAACGAACACCGGCGCGTACGGCAGCCCCTTCAGGTTGAGCGCGATGCGGACGCGAAACGCAGCCGAACTGCGAAAGTACGTGTACAGCCTCACAAGGGCGGCACGATCTTCACCTTGAGTTCGCCGACGCCGTCGATTCCCGCATGCAGCTCGTCGCCGGCCTTCACCGGACCGACGCCGGCGGGCGTTCCCGAGTAGATCAGGTCGCCCGGCTCGAGCGTGTAGTACTCCGAGAGGTACGCGATCTGCTCGGGCACCGACCAAATCATGTCGCCGAGGTCGGCGCGCTGGCGCTGCTTGCCGTTGACCGTGAGCCAGATTGCGCCGCGCGCCGGATGGCCGATTTTCGCCGCCGGCACCAGCGCGCCGCAGGGTGCGGCCTGATCGAAATCCTTGCCGAAGTCCCACGGCCGGCCGTGGTCCTTACCCCATTGCTGCAGGTCGCGCCGCGTCATGTCTAGGCCGACGGCGTAGCCGAACACGTAGTCGTTCGCGCGCGTGGCGGCTATGCGCCTGCCGCCTTTCGCGAGCGCCACGACCAGCTCGGTTTCGTAGTGGTAGTTCGAAGTCTTGGCCGGATAGTTGACGTTGCCGCCGCCCGCGACCAGCGCGTGCGCGCTCTTGATGAAGAAAAACGGCTGCTCGCGCCCGTCGCCGCCCATCTCCTTCTGGTGCTCGGCGTAGTTGCGCCCGACGCAGAAGATGCGTCGGACCGGGAAACTGTCGGCGGTGCCGGCAACCGGCAGCGCCGGCGCGATCCAGAGCGAAATAGCGTGACCCATGAGCCCCTCGAAAAGGCCGAATTTTAGCCGTCGATGCGGCGCAGGACTACGTTTGTCCGCGCCTGCGTGCGGCAGGCGAGCACGATGCCGCGGGCGCGCTCGGCGGCACCGAGCGCGTGCTCCGAGTATGCGAGCGCTTCCACTTCGCCCGACAGCACCTGGCACTTGCAGGTGCCGCAGTTGCCGGTCTGGCAGGAAAACGGGAACGGCAGGCCGGCGCGCAGGAGCGCGGTGAGCAGGGTGTCGCTCGCCTCGACCGGCACCGGTCGCGCGTGGCCTTCGACGGTGATTTGCATGCGCGCCTCTGGGATGGTAACAAGTTGTTTGGAGCCCAAACGAATCCTCAAACCCGGTCTGCTTTCGAGCCTGCTCGGCTACCGGCTGCGCGTAGCGCAACAGGCGGTGTTCCGCGACTATGCGCGCGCGATCCCGGAAGCGTCCCCGGGCCGCGCCGGCATCCTTTTCCTGATCGAGGCAAATCCCGGCGTGACGCAGAGCCGGCTTGCGCAGGCCGTGGGTCTCGACCGCTCCACCATGGTGGGGGTGCTGCACGCGCTCGAAGCGCGGGCGCTGGTGGAACGCCGGCGCGGCGCAGACCGGCGCACCAACGGGCTATGGCTGACGCGCGGCGGGCGTACCTTAGTCGAGGGCCTGAAGCGGCGAATTCGCATCCACGAGCGCCGGGTAGCGGCCCGCCTTACACCCCAAGAGCGAGCCCAACTCCTCGCGTTGCTCGAAAAGCTCGCCGGCAAATAAAAAAGGGCGCCGAAGCGCCCTTTCCAGGATGCGGAGTGACTCCTTACATCCGGTACGCCGCCTCGCCGTGCGATGCGGTATCCAGCCCCTCGCGCTCCTCTTCCTCGGCCACGCGCAGGCCAATGGTCAGGTCGACCAGCTTAAAGGCGACCAGCGCTACGATCCCCGACCACAGGACTGTCACACCGACTGCTTTCGCCTGAATCCACAGCTGGGCGCCGATACTCTCGAAGCCCGGTTTCATCTCGAACCAGTTATTCGGGAACCCGGGCCCGCCCAGGTCCGGCGAGTTGAACACGCCAGTGAGCAGCGCGCCGAGGATACCGCCGACCGCGTGCACGCCGAACACGTCGAGCGAGTCGTCCGCGCCGAGCAGCTTCTTCAGCCCGCTCACGCCCCAGAGGCAGACCAGGCCGGCCGCAAGCCCGATGACGAACGCGCCCGCAATCCCTACGTTGCCTGCCGCTGGCGTGATCGCCACCAGACCCGCGACCGCGCCGGAAGCGGCACCGAGCATGGTCGGCTTGCCCTTGAACAGCGCCTCGCCGAGGCTCCACGAAAGCACCGCGCAGGCTGTGGCGAGGTAGGTGTTCAGGAAGGCAAGCGCGGCGGAGTTGCCCGCCTCGAGCGCGGAGCCGGCGTTGAAGCCGAACCAGCCCACCCACAGGAGTGACGCCCCGATCATGGTGAGCGGCAGGTTGTGCGCGGGCATCGCTTCCTTGCCGTAGCCGATGCGCCGGCCGACGAGGTAGGCGCCCACCAGGCCGGCGATGCCGGCGTTGATGTGCACGACCGTGCCGCCCGCGAAATCGAGCGCGCCCATCTGCCACAGCCAGCCGGCCTTGCTGTTCATCTCGTCCACGACTTTCGCGCTCGTGTACGCATCAGGGCCCATCCAGAACCACACCATGTGGGCGATCGGCGTATACGCGAAGGTGAACCACAGCACGATGAAGACCAGCACCGCCGAGAACTTGGCGCGTTCGGCAAAGGCGCCGAGGATCAGGCAGCAGGTAATCGCGGCGAAAGTGGCCTGGAAGGCGACGAACACGATCTCAGGAATGACCACGCCCTTGGAGAAGGTGGCGGCGTTGGCGAACTCGCCTTTCGCAGCGTCGAGCGCGCCGGACAGGAACAAGCGGTCCTTGAGGCTGCCGAAGAAGGCGTTGCCCTCGGTGAAGGCGAGGCTGTAGCCGTAGATGCACCACAGCACGGTCACCAGCGAGAACACCACGAATACCTGCATCAGCACCGAGAGCGCGTTCTTCGAGCGCACCATGCCGCCGTAGAACAGCGCCAGCGCGGGGACGCTCATCATGATCACGAGCGCCGTGGCCATCAGCATCCACGTCACGTCGCCCTTGTTTGGCGTGGGCGCCGCGGGCTTCGCTTCCTCCTTCTTCACTTCCGCCGCCGCGGGCTTGTCGGGCGCCGCGGCCGGCTTGTCCTGCGCCAGCGTTGCGCCCGCGAAAGCGAGCGACAGCACGAGGGCCAGGAATGCGCAGAATTTCTTCATCGGTTTCTCCTCAGAGTGCCGCCGCATCGGTCTCACCGGTGCGGATGCGGATGACTTTTTCCAGGTCGAACACGAAGATCTTGCCGTCGCCGATCTTGCCGGTGTTGGCCGACTTCTCGATCGCCTCGATCGCCTGCTCGAGCAGGTCGGACTTGACCGCGGCCTCGACCTTCACCTTGGGCAGAAAATCGACCACGTACTCCGCGCCGCGGTAGAGCTCGGTATGGCCTTTCTGGCGGCCGAACCCCTTGACCTCAGTGACGGTGATGCCCTGCACGCCGATCGCCGAGAGCGCCTCGCGCACTTCGTCGAGCTTGAACGGCTTGATGATTGCGGTAACGAGTTTCATCCCAATCCTCCGTATCAGAAGGTCTTGGCGACCGAGAACACGATCGTCGCCTTGCCGGCATCGCGGCTCTTCCCAACTGGATTGAAGAAGCAATAGGGCTCACCGGCGCCGCAGTCGCCCTTCGCGTCGGTGTCGACGTAGGCAGCGCCGAACACCCAGCCGCCGATGTCCTTGGTGACCCCGAGCTTCCAGTCGTTGTAGTCGCCGTTGTCGATGTTCTTGAACTCGAAGATGCCGTAGTGCGCGACCAGGCCCCAGCCGCCGCCAAAGTCATGCGTGAAGCTGAAATCCAGGTACCAGGAGTTCTTGGTATCCGGTACCGAGAAGTAGTCGTCGATCGAGTGGTAGTACTTGGCCGACAGCGTCTTCCAGCTGCCGCCGAGGTAGATCTCCTTGTTGTCCACCTTCGGATCGCTGCCGGGGTACCAGTAGAAGATCGCGCCGAGATCGACGCCGAAGTCGCCGAACGCTTTTTTCCAGCCGCCGTAGAAATCCATCTCGAGGTTCGCGCCGTTGAAACCGGCAGTTGGATTAACGTTCGAGTTCCAGTTACCGAGGTACACGCCGCTGGCGTGCGCGTAGTCGAACCCGCCCTGCAGCGCGGGCTTGCCGAAGGTCTGATCGATACCGCGGAACCGATACTCGGAAACGAGCGACATGTTTCCAGCCACCGGAGAGCTGGGCGCCGGCGCGCTTTGCGCCGCGGCGAGCATCGGTACAGCGAGCGCCGCAGCGGTAGCGAGCGAAAGAACGGTCTTGTGCATCGACAAATCTCCCTGAGGGGTTGATGGATAGGTACCGTCGCCTAATAGCATCTCCTATGCCATAGGAGAAAGCTTCGCATTTTCAATTGCTTGTATATAGATCCGCGCCCTCCCGCCCCATTATGGTGCGCTCCTTGGACCGAAAGGCTCGGCCATGGTGCAACGGGGTTGAGGTACCTTTTCAGCGTGATCGATCCAAAGCTTTTCGACGACTTACGCAAGCGCATCGACGAAGCTCTCAAGGATTCGCCGGCGCAGGACATCGAGAAAAATCTTCGCGCGCTGCTCGCCGCCTGGTTCGACCGGATGGACCTCGTGCTGCGCGAGGATTTCGAGGTGCAGAAGAAGCTCCTCGAGCGCGCGCAGGCCAAGCTCGCCGAACTCGAGGCGCGCATCGCGGAGCTCGAGGCGCGCAGACCCGCGAAGAAGTAAACGCGCGGCCGCGAGCCGCGTTTCTCCCGCATGACCGTTGCGACCGTTGCCAGCCGCGCGCTTGCAGGCATCGATGCGCCCGAGGTCACCGTGGAGGTGCACCTCGGGCCGGGACTACCGGCATTCCACATCGTCGGCCTGCCCGACACCGAAGTGCGCGAAGCGCGCGACCGCGTCCGCGCGGCGCTCAATCACGCGCATTTCGAATTTCCCGCGCGCCGAATTACCGTCAACCTCGCGCCGGCCGAGCTGCCGAAGGATTCCAGCCGCTTCGACCTGCCGATCGCGCTCGGGATTCTCGCGGCGAGCGGCCAGCTTGCGGCGCAGGCGCTCGCCGGCCAGGAATTCGCGGGCGAGCTTTCGCTCACCGGCGAGCTGCGCGCGGTGCGCGGCGCGCTCGCCATGGCGCTTTCGGCGCGCGTCGCCGGCCGCGCGTTCATTCTTCCCGAAGGCAACGCGCCCCAGGCGGCGCTTGCCGAAGGCGCACGCATCCTGCCGGCGCGCACGCTGCTCGAGGTCGTGGCGCATCTCGCCGGCGACGCGCCCCTCGCGCGTTACTGCGGCGAAGCCTCTCGTACCGGCGCCGCCTACGCCGACTTCGCTGAGGTAAAGGGCCAGCAGCAGGCGAAGCGCGCGCTCGAAGTCGCCGCCGCAGGCGGGCACAGCGTATTGATGGTGGGACCTCCCGGCACCGGCAAGTCGATGCTCGCCGCGCGCTTCCCGGGGATCCTGCCCGAGCTGTCGCAGGCCGAAGCGCTGGAGGTGGCCGCGATTCACTCGGTTTCCTCGGGAGGCTTCGAAGCGGCGCGCTGGGGAGAACGCCCGTACCGCGCGCCCCACCACAGCGCCTCGGCCGCGGCGCTGGTCGGGGGCGGCGTGCAGCCGCGGCCGGGCGAGATCTCGCTCGCCCACCACGGGGTGCTGTTTCTCGACGAGCTGCCGGAATTCGACCGCGACGTGCTCGAAGCGCTGCGCGAGCCGCTCGAATGCGGGCGCGTGTCGATTGCGCGCGCCGCGCGTCAGGCGCAGTTCCCGGCGCGCTTCCAGCTGGTCGCCGCCATGAACCCCTGCCCCTGTGGGCACTGCGGCGATCGGAGCGGACGCTGCCGCTGCACGCCCGAGCGCATCGCGCGCTATCGCGGCCGCGTCTCGGGGCCGCTCGCCGACCGCATCGACATCAAGCTCGAGGTGCCGCCCCCGCGCGAAAGCGAGTTGGTGGCGCCGGTGGCGGGCGAGTCTTCGCCCGCGGTGCGCGCGCGCGTCGAAGCGGCGAGGCAGCTGCAGGTGTTCAGGCAAGGCACGCCGAATGCCCTACTTGGCACACGGGAGATCGATCGTCATTGCGCGACTGACCGCGAAGGCGACCAGTTGCTGCGGCACGCCCTCGCTCGCCTGCTCCTGTCGGCACGCGCTTACCACCGCGTACTGCGCGTGGCGCGCACGATTGCCGACCTCGCCGCGAAAAGCACGATCGCGGCCGAGCACATCGCGGAGGCAATCCAGTATCGGCGGCTGGATGCGAGCTTCTAGTCGGCATCCCCTACGGAGCAACACCTACTTCGTGCCGGTGCGCGCGCCGCTGCTCACGTCTTAGACCCGCCTGCTATAGTCGCCGCCCGATGGCGACTTACGCGATTGGCGACGTGCAGGGCTGCTACGACGAACTGCGCGAGCTTCTCGCAAAGGTCGGTTTCCGGCAAGGCGATCGCGCCTGGTTCGTCGGCGACCTCGTCAACCGCGGTCCCCGATCGCTCGACGTCCTGCGCTTCGTGAGCGACCTGGGGAGCCGCGCGGTAACGGTGCTCGGCAACCACGACCTGCATCTCGTCGCGCAGCACGAAGGCATCGAGCGCCGGCGCAAGGACGACACCTTCTCCGACGTGCTCGATGCGAGCGACGCGCGCGAGCTGATCGGCTGGCTGCGCGCCCGGCCGATGATGCATGCCGAGGGCGCTTGCGCGATGGTGCATGCGGGGGTCCTGCCTCAGTGGGACATCGGCAAAGCCGTGCAGCTCGGCAAGGAGGTCGAGCAGGCGCTCGCCGCGCCTGACTATCGCGAATTCCTTCGCAACATGTACGGCAACAAGCCCGATCGATGGCAGGATTCGCTCGCCGGCTGGGACCGGCTGCGCGTAATCGTGAATGCGATGACCCGCATGCGCTTCTGCGACCGCGACGGGCGAATGGATCTGGAAGGCAAAGGTACGCAGCCGCGCAAGGGCTATCTGCGCTGGTTCGACGCGCGACAGAAGGACCGGACCACGCTGGTCTTCGGACACTGGTCGCAGCTGGGACTCACGGTCGCGCCGGGCACGATCGGACTGGACAGCGGCTGCGTGTGGGGCGGGGCGCTCAGCGCGCTACGGCTCGAAGACCGCACGCTCTATCAGGTACCCTGCCGCGGTTATCAGTCCCCTGGGGGAGAGGCATGAGCGACTGCGTATTCTGCAAGATCGTCGCGCGGCAGATTCCGGCGACCGTGGTGCACGAAGATGACCAGGTGCTCGCGTTCATGGACCTCGGACAGGTGAATCCGGGCCACGTGCTGGTGACGCTCAAGGCGCACGTCGAGAATCTATTCGGTTTGGAACCCGCGCAGGCTGGCGCCGTCGCGAGCGCGGCCGCGCGGATTGCGCGTGGGATTCGCGCGGCGTTCAGCCCCGAGGGCTTGTCCGTCTACCAGGCGAACGGAAAGGCCGCGGGCCAGACGGTGTTCCATTACCACATGCACCTTGTGCCGCGCTACGAGGGCGACGGCATGGCGCTCACTTGGCCGGTGAAGAACCCGCCACGCCAAAAACTCGAGGAGTACGCGGCGAAGATCCGGTCAGCGCTTCCAGGGTGAGTAGCCGAAGGCCTGGCGGAACCGGCCTTCGATCTCGTCGCGCCGCGCGACATGGTTCTGCGCGCCGCGCTGGGCGATCTTGAGCGCCCCCATCACGGCGCCGAGCTTGCCGGTGCTGGGCCAATCCCAGCCGTGCGCGATGCCGTAGAGCAAGCCCGCGCGATACGCATCGCCGCATCCCGTCGGATCGACGACCGCGTCGGCCGCCACCGCGGGGACCTCGTGGCGCTGCCCGCCGGCGAGGATCAGCGACCCCTTGGCGCCGAGCGTGCAGACGAGCCCTTTTACCTCGCGCGCGAGCGCGTCGAGACGGCGGCCGGTCTTCTCTTCCAGCATCTTGCCTTCGTAGTCGTTGACCGCGACGTAGTCGGCGAGGCGCAGGAACTCGTCGATCTCGCCGCCCGAGAACATCGGCAGCCCCTGCCCGGGATCGAACAGGAACGGCACCCCGGCGCTGGCGCATTCGCGCGCATGCTGCAACATGCCCTCCTTGCCGTCGGGCGCGATGATCGCGAGACCGGCGCCGAGGCCCGGGGTGATCGCGTTCTGGTGCGAGTGGTTCATTGCGCCGGGGTGAAACGCGGTGATCTGGTTGTCGTCGAGATCGGTGGTGATGAACGCCTGCGCGGTGAACTGGCCGGGAACCCGGCGCAGCAGGCGCGTCGCGATGCCGAGCTCTTCGAAGCGCTCGAGGTAGGGTTGGATGTCCTCGCCGACAGTCGCCATCACGAGCGCGTCCTCACCCAGGAGCTTCAGGTTGTAGCCGATGTTGCCCGCGGTGCCGCCGTACTCGCGCCGCATCTCGGGCGTAAGGAAGCACACGTTGAGGATATGCAGCTGGTCGGCGAGCAGGTGGTTACGGAAGCGATCCGGAAACACCATGATGGTGTCGTACGCGATCGAGCCGGTGACCAGGATCTTTTTCATTTTGGCGGTTGTTTCAGGCAGTCCTGCGGATAGATGCAAAGCTCGTAGCCGGTGGCGCGCACGATCTTGGCGTCGACGTGCACGCGCAGCGGTTCTTCCGCCCCGGCCTCCAGGCCGCTCGTGATCAGGCGCGAAGCCACGCGCGCATCGAGGTACTCGACGGGCTGCAGCACGCGTCGCGTCACCGGCTTGCCGGCATTGGTCAGCGTCAGCTCGATGTCCGGATACTGCTGCGGAAAGCGCGCGAGGTTGCGCA
>DASRIR010000201.1:0-2083 GCA_035649875.1 Burkholderiales bacterium
CTCCAGTAGAGCCAGATCGTCGCCAGCGCCAGGATCGGCACCGCGCCGATCTGCGCCACCGCGAGCAGGAACATGACCGCGGTGAGCAGCGTGGCGAACGGCACGCCGGCGAGCGCGAGGCCGATGCCGCCGATCAGCGCCTGCACCAGCGCGGTCACCACCACGCCGCGCGCCACGCCGCGGATCGCCTGCCCGGACAGGCGCACCGCGTTCTCGCCGCGCTCGCCGCCGAGGCGCGCGCCGAAGCGCAGGATCCAGTCGGCCGCGCTTTCGCCGTTGGCGTAGAGCACCGCGGCGGCCACCACGGTGAGCACGAACTGGAGGAACACCGCGCCCAGGCTGCCGATCTGCGAGACGAACCATGAAGTCACGCCGCCGGCATAAGGCGTGATCCTGACCGCCAGCACCTTGAAGCCTTCGACGGCGACTTCGTTCCAGAGCTCCACCGCGCGAGCGCCGACCAGCGGCAGGCTCGCCAGCCACGCCGGTGGCGGCGGCAGCTGGTAGTCGCGCATGTTCTTCGCCCAGCCGACCACATCGTCCACATGGGTGACCACGGTGACGATCGCTGCGGAGAGCGGCACTACCAGCACCAGCAGCAGGATGACCGACATCGCCGTGACCGCGAGCCAGCGGCGGCCGCCGCTGCGGCGTTGCATCCACAGCATCACCGGCCAGGTGGCCACCACGATCATCGTCGCCCAGATGATCGCGCCGAGGAACGGCCGCAGGACCCAGAAGGTCGCCGCCATCAGGCCGCCGACCACGAGCACCGTCAGCACGACGCGCGTCAGCTCGCTGCCCTGGAGATTCGGCACCTACTTCGCCTTCGGCTTGCGCGCCGCGGCTTCGTCGAAGCCCTGGCGATAGCGCTTCGCGTCGAACGCCTGGCCGCAGCTTCCGGCGATGACGGCGGATTCGTCCTTCCCGCCCATCCGCGCGTCGCGCCCGCCGATCCGGTACCAGTCCTGGCCGTGGCACTCGACCACGTCGCCGCCGGCGCAGCCGGCAAGGAGGGTGAGGAGCAGGGTGCCGAGCGTTTTCATGGACCGTACTCTAGCGCCACGCGCTGCCGGCCTGGATGTAGATCGCAGTCTCCTCCGGCCCGCGCGCGAGATCGACGCCCATGTAGATGCCCAGGCGCCGCGCCATCAGCCGGCGGAAGCCGATACCCCAGGCGCTCGCGCTTTCGCCGTCGCTGTAGCTGGCGCCGCCATTCCAGGTGCGGCCGCTGCCGAAGAATCCGATCAGCGCCCAGCGCGGCGCGACGTTCCAGCGCAGCTCGGCTTCGGCGAGCGCCACGCGCTCGTCCTGGTAGCGGAAGAACGGAATGCCGCGCATCTCGATGAACGGCAGCTGGTAGAACGGCACGTCGCCGCTCGCCGCGCGCGCGTCGCCCCGCAGGCCGAGAATCCAGCTGTTGCCGAGCGGCAGGTAGCTCAGCGCGTAGGCGCGATAGAGCTGGTACTCGGCGTCGCTGCCGATCTCGGGCGAATAGAACACCGACTCGACGAACAGCTTCCAGCCGCGCGCAGGGGTGAAGAAGTTGTCGCGCGAGTCGTGCTCGAAGAACAGGCCCAGGCCGGCGCTGCGGATGGTGCGGTCGGCGGGCGACAGCACCGGCTCCGGCCGCGAGGGATCGAAGCGCACGTCGAAATCGATGTAGTTGAAGCGCCCGCCGACGAAGTTGTCGCTCTCGCCGAGGCGGCGCTGGACAAGCTGGGTGCTCGCCCAGCCCTGCAGGTTGTAGCCGATCTTGGTGTTCTCTCCGTAAAAATCCAGGTTCACATCGGGCCGGCCGACGAAGCCGCGCCAGCGCCACTTTTCCTCCGCGAAGGTCACCATGCCCAGGGCGCCGATCAGCGTCGTTCCGTTCTCGGTGGCGGCGAACGCGCCGCCGAAGATGTCCGGCGGGCTCAGGCGGCCTTGCGCGCGTCGCTCGCCGAGCGACTCGCGAAACCAGAGCAGCGCCGCGCCGGCGCCGTAGCCGATCGCCGGCTCGGTGATGATCATCGGCACCGGCAGGAAACCCTTCTTCTCGAGCAGCCACTCGGAGGCGTCGAGCGCGCCGTCCTCGGGATCG
>DASRIR010000202.1:0-3163 GCA_035649875.1 Burkholderiales bacterium
GCTTCCCGCGCTTTTTCGGAAATGCCCCAGTGCGCGGCAAACGCCTCGGGATCGAGCGTGGCGCGGCTGCCGCGCTCGAGCAGATAGAGCGCGACGTCGAAGCCGATGCCGCCCATGCCGATGATCGCGACATTGCGGCCGGGCTGGACGCGGCCGGTCAGCACGTCGAGGTAGCTCGCCACGTTGGCGCCGTCGACGCCGGGGATCGGCGGCGTGCGCGGATCCACGCCGGTGGCGATCACGATCTCATCGAAGCGCTTCAGGTCGGCGTCGGTGGGTGATGTCCGGAGAACAATGTCCACGCCGGCGCGTCTGAGGCGCTCGGCGAAATAGTCGATCGACTCGCCGAACTCCTGCTTGCCCGGGATCACCTTGGCGAGGTTGAACTGCCCGCCGAGCTCGGCGCTTTTCTCGTAGAGCGTGACGGCGTGGCCGCGCTCGGCGGCATGCGCGGCGCAGGAGAGCCCGGCGGGGCCGCCGCCGACCACGGCGATGCGCTTTTTCGAGCGCGTCCTGGAAAACACGAGCTTCGTTTCGCGCCCCGCCCGGGGATTTACCACGCAGCTCGCGGGCTGGCCGATGAAGTAGTGGTCGAGGCAGGCCTGGTTGCAGGCGATGCAGATGTTGATGCCGGCGCGGTCGCCTGCTTTCGCCTTGCTGGCGAAATCCGGATCGGCGAGCATCGCGCGCGCGAGCGACACCATGTCGGCATCGCCGCGCGCGAGGATCGCTTCCGCGACCTCGGGCGCATTGATGCGGTTCGACGCCACCACGGGGATGCGCACCGCCTGCTTGAGCCGCCGTGCGGCCCAGGCGAAGGCGCCGCGCGGCACGGCCTGCGCGATCGTCGGGATGCGGGCCTCGTGCCAGCCGATGCCGGTATTGAGGATCGTGGCGCCGGCGGCCTCGACCGCTCTTCCGACCTGCACGATCTCTTCCGCGGCCAGCCCCTGTTCCACCAGGTCGAGCGCCGAAATGCGGTAGACGATGATGAAGTCGCGCCCGGCGGCCGCGCGCGTGCGGCGCACGACCTCGGTCGCGAAGCGCATGCGGTTCTCGAGCGAGCCGCCCCAGTCGTCGGCGCGCCGGTTGGTGCGCAGGGCGAGGAACTGGGTGAGGAGATAGCCCTCCGAACCCATCACCTCGACGCCGTCGTAGCCCGCTTCGCGCGCGAGCGCGGCGGCGCGCGCGAAGTCGTCGATCGTCTGCTCGATCTGCGCCGGCGTCATCTCGCGCGGCAGATGCGGATTGATCGGCGACTTCACCGCCGACGGCGCGACGATGCGCTCGTGGAAGCCGTAGCGCCCCGAATGCAGGAGCTGCAGGACGATGCGCGCGCCGGCTTCGTGCACCGCGCGCGGCACGGGCTTGTGCGCGGCCGAGTCCTCGGCGGTGGAGAATTCGGCGCGGTGCGCGCTGAGATTGCCCGCGTCGTTCGGCGAGAAGCCGCCGGTGACGATGAGCGCCACGCCGCCTTTCGCGCGCTCGGCGTAGAACGCCGCGAGGCGCTCGATGCCGTCGGGCCGCGACTCGAGCCCGGTGTGCATCGAGCCCATCAGGATGCGGTTGGGCAGCGTTGCGAAGCCGAGATCGAGCGGCCGGAAGAGGTGCGGATACTGCACTTCAGTTTCTTAGCACGAAAACCGTGCCCAGGACGACCAGCGCAGCGCCGGCCAGCATGGAAACCGAGACCGTTTCGCCGAGGAAGAGCGCGCCCCATAGCACGCCGAACACCGGGATCAGGTAGGTGACGGTCAGGGCGCCGGTCGCGCCGATATCCGTGATGAGACGGAAGTAGAGCAGGTAGGCGACCGCGCCGCAGACGAGCCCGAGGGCCAGGATGCTGGCGGTGACGAGCGGCGTCGGCGCGGCAGCCGGCGGCCAGAGGGGTATGAAGGGAATCAGGAGGACGCCCGCGGCGAGCTGCGTGCCGACCGCCATTCCGCGCGAAGGCACGTCCCTCGCCCAACCTTTGATATACGTGGCGATGAGGCCGTAGGAGAACGAGGCGGCGAGCGCGCCGGCGATCGAGGGAAGATGAAGCTCCGTGCCGCTATCGGGCTGCGTGACGACGGTCACGCCGATGAGCCCGACCACGAGGCCGAGCGTCTGCCGGGCGCTCAACCGCTCGCGTAGCAGCACCGCAGAGCAAAGCGCGCCCCACATCGGCGAGGTCGCATTGAGCACGGAGAGCAACCCCGCGTTGACCCGCAGCGCCGCGTAGGCCCACAGCACGAAGGGCAGCGCCGAGCTGAAGACCGCCACCAGCAGGTACTGGCGCCACCAGCGGCGCCATTCCGGGTCGAAGCCGAGCGCGGCGAACCAGGCTGCGAGCGCGACGCCGCCGATCAGCGTGCGCAGCTCGGCGGTGAGCACCGGCCCGAGCGAGGGCGCGACGATGCGGTTGAAAAGGTACGACGCGCCCCAGATCGCGGCCAGCACCAGCAGGCGCGCGATATCCGCGCGCCTCAACTACTTTTTCTCGAGAGCAAGAAGCTTGCGCTTGCGCTGCACGCCCCAGGCGTATCCGCCCATGCCGCCGTCGGTGCGCACCGCTCGGTGGCACGGCACCACCAGCGCCACCGGGTTCGCGCCGCACGCGCTGCCGACCGCGCGCACCGCGTCCGGCGCGCCGATCGCGCGCGCGATTTCCCGGTAGGTGCGCGTCTCGCCGCGCGGAATGCGGCGCAGCTCGTCCCACACGCGGCGCTGGAATACCGTGCCGCGGATGTCGAGCGGCAACTTCGCGAGGCTCGCTTCGCCCTCGATGAAGGCGAGGATTTTCTGCCGCAGGGGCTTCATTTCGCCCTGGACCAGCTCAGCTTCGCTGAACTCGTCGGCGAGAAGCCTGCGCAAGCGGGCGGCATCGTCGGCGAGCTTCACCGAGCACAAACCCTTGTCGGTGGCCGCGATCAGCACCGTGCCAAGGGGAGAATCGAAGCTGCACCACGTGATGCGCTGTCCTTTGCCCTTCGCGCGGTAATCGCGCGCGCTCATGCCGAGGCGCTCCTTCTCGTAGAAACGCGAGACCGAGCCGTAGCCGGCATCGAACAGGGCGTCGGTCACGCGGCTCCCGTTCTTGAGCGACGACTTGACCGACTCGACGCGCTGCGCGTCCTGGTAATCGCGCGGCGAGACGCCGAACGCTTCCTTGAAGCGGCGC
>DASRIR010000203.1:0-24544 GCA_035649875.1 Burkholderiales bacterium
TGTGAGCTTCGAGCGCTTCATCGCAGGGGAGTACTCGAACCCGGCCATGCTGCCCGCCCGGCGGCCGATCAGGCCGCAGTGACGCGGCCCGACGCGGTCGTAGGCGAGCGCATGGCAGGCGGCGCAGCGCGGATAGATCGCCTCGCCCGCCTTGGGGTCGCCCGTAGCGAGCGCCGCAGCCAGCAGCGCGCCTTCCAGCATCACGAGACGAAAGCCGAAGGAACCGGGTTCTCGCCGAGCGCGTTGCGCAGGATGGCCCAGTGCATGGCCTCGTCGCCGAGGATGCTGGCGGCTGCCTTGGAGAGATCCCGATTGCCGAACAGAGGCACAGCGCCGAGATAGGCGCTCACCGCGCCCTGCTCGAGCTTGGCGGCGAAGCGCAGAACGTCGGCCTGGTTCTTCAGTCCTTCCACCGGGAAGTTGTACTTGCTCTTCGCAACGACCGGCTTGCCGCCGAGCTTCTGCACGGTCTTCGCGAGCACATCCGCGTGCTCCCTGTGGTGTCCTTGGAACTGGAGCGCAAGTGCGAGCACCGGTTTTTGCAGCAAGCCGCTTTCCGCACCCACCTGATAGGCGGCAATGGCCTCGAGCTCGGCGCCGAGCGCGGTGTTGAGGATCTGCGCGTCGGCGGCTTTGCTGTCGCCGGCTTTGGCGGCGAGAACGTCGCGTCCGGCAAGCAGCGCCACTGCGGCGCCGGACAGAAGGAGGCCGGAGCGTCCGAGGAACAGGCGGCGCGCGGCGGTGGGATTGGGAATGCTCAGGAACGAAGACATGAAAAACCTCTCTTTGTGAAGTTAGGAAAGCCTTGCCAGCACGCGCGCTACGATGCGATCGCATCGCTCGCCGAGAAAGGCAAAAGCGTCGTCGAAAGCCAGATCGATCTCTTGCGAGAGCGCTTCGCGCAACTGGCTGCGCGCCCGGAAAAATCTCGTTCTGACCGTGGCTTCGGGAATTCCGAGCGCCGCGGCGGTCTCATCGACCGGCAGCTCCTCCAGCGCACGCAGCATGAACACCGCCCGGAATGATTCGGGCAGCTCGTCGATCTTCTGCTCCAGCAGCCGCCGCAGCTCGCTGCGCTGCGTCTGGCTCTCCGGTCCGTCCTGGTCGCGCACTTCGGCCTCCGCCTCGAATTCATGCTCCTCGACGCCGCCGCCGCGGATCGGCACGATCGCGGCGCGACGCGCATCCTTCCTGCGGCGAGCCAGCGCCTCGTTGGCGACGATGCGTATCAGCCAGGTGGAAAGCTTGGCGTCGCCGCGGAACGCACCGATTGAGCGGTAGGCCTGGAGATAGGCTTCCTGCACGGCATCCTCGGCTTCCGCGTCGTCGCGCAGGATTGACCGCGCGGTCCTGAACAGGGTGCGGTTATGCAGGCGCATGAGGTGTTCCAGAGCCCTCATGTCGCCTTGCGCGATCCGGCGCGAAAGCTCGGCGTCGGAAAGGGTTCCTGGCAATAAAGCGGCCTGCGCTGCGGCGAGCATCTAAAGCTCCTTAAGCTGTTTGCGTGACATTCGATGACGCGGGCAGCGGCGGCGTTCCCGCGCCGTCCAAAGCCATCCTGGCGCCCATGCTCAAATGCCGCATCTATATTCCTCGAGCATGTCGCGGAGGACGACCGCATGGCTGTGCGATTCATCGCGCGCGGCGAAAATCAGCGTGACGGGGGCGCGCCGGCGCAAGTCGTCGAGCAGCTCGAGCACCTCGGGCTGGCGTGCGAGCTCGGTGCGATATTTGCGGCTGAACCGGCGCCAGCGCCTGGCATCGTGGCCGTACCAGCGGCGCAGCCCGCCGCTGGGTGCCGCGTCCCTGAGCCACAGATCCGCCGACACGTCGTGTTTGGTCATGCCACGCGGCCACACGCGATCCACCAGCACGCGCATGCCGTCGGCTATGCTCGGTTGCTCGGAGACCGGCTTCACCTTGACCGGACGGCGCTTCATGCCACGGCCTGGCGCTCGCGGATCAGCCCGTCCACCACGGCGGGGTCGGCGAGCGTGGAGACGTCGCCGAGGTTGGCGAAGTCGTTCTCGGCGATCTTGCGCAGGATGCGCCGCATGATCTTGCCTGAGCGAGTCTTGGGGAGCGCCGGCGCCCACTGGATGTGATCGAGCGACGCGATCGGCCCAATCTCCTTGCGCACCCAATGGCCGAGCTCACGCCGCAGCGTCTCGCTCGGGTGCTCGTCCGCTTTCAGCGTGACGTACGCGTAGATGCCCTGTCCCTTGAGCTCGTGCGGATAGCCGACCACGGCGGCTTCGGCGACCTTCTCGTGCGCGACCAGCGCGCTTTCGATCTCCGCCGTGCCGAGCCGGTGGCCCGAGACGTTGATGACGTCGTCCACCCGGCCGGTAATCCAGTAATAGCCGTCCGCGTCCCGCCGCGCCCCATCGCCCGTGAAGTAAAGGCCGGGGTAGGCGCTGAAGTACGTATTCAGGAAACGCGCGTGATCCCGAAACACCGTGCGCGCCATTCCCGGGCCGCCGTCGCGCAGGCACAGGCGCCCCGTGCACTCGCCTTCCAGCACCTGACCTTCCTCGTCGACGATGACCGGATCGACGCCGAAGAAGGGGCGCGTCGCCGAGCCCGGCTTGGTGGCGACAGCGCCGGGCAGTGGCGCAATCAGGATGCCACCGGTCTCGGTCTGCCACCATGTATCGACAATGGGACAACGGCCTTCGCCGACGACGCGGTGGTACCACAACCAGGCTTCGGGATTGATCGGCTCACCCACCGATCCCAGCAGCCGCAGCGATTTGCGGCTCGTCTTCCTTACCGGTTCTTCCCCGTGGCGGATTAGCGCGCGGATCGCAGTCGGCGCGGTATAAAAGATGCTGACGCGGTGCTTGTCGATGATCTGCCAGAAGCGCGAAGGGTCCGGATAGTTCGGCACGCCTTCGAACATCACGGTAGTCGCGCCGTTGGCGAGCGGCCCGTAGACAATGTAGCTGTGCCCCGTGACCCAGCCGACATCGGCGGTGCACCAGAAGATATCGTCGTCGTGATAGTCGAGCACCAGCCGATGAGTGAGCGACACCGACATCAGGTAGCCGCCGGTGGTGTGGAGTACGCCCTTGGGCTTGCCGGTCGAGCCGGAGGTATAGAGGATGAACAGCGCCTCTTCCGCCCCCATCCTCTCAGGCACGTGCGTCGCCGCCTGGCGCTCGATCAGCTCGTGGTACCAGAGGTCGCGCCGGTCCTGCCAGGCGATCTCGCCGCCGGTGCGGCGCAGCACGATGCAGCGCTCTACGGACGGGCAGCGTGCGAGCGCCTCGTCGGCGTTCGCCTTCAGCGGCACGCGCTTGCCGGCGCGCAGCCCCTCGTCGGCGGTAATGAGGAAACGGGATTCGCAGTCGCGGATCCTGCCGGCGAGCGATTCGGGCGAGAACCCGGCGAACACCACCGAATGGATCGCGCCCAGCCGGGCGCAGGCGAGCATGGCGACGGCGGCTTCGGGAACCATCGGCAGGTAGATCGTGACCCGGTCTCCCTTGCGCACGCCGAGGGACGCGAGCCCGTTGGCAAGCTTGCACACCTCTGCGTGCAGCTCGGCATAGGTGATCGCCCGGCTTTCGGCAGGATCGTCCCCTTCCCATAGGATCGCGGTGCGGTGCGCGCGCGACGGCAGGTGCCGATCGAGGCAGTTCGCCGCGGCGTTCAGAGCGCCGTCGGCGAACCAGCGGATATGCACGTCCTTCGGACCGAACGACACTTCGCGGATGCGGCTGGGCGGCTTGTACCAGTCAAGGCGCGCTGCCTGCTCGCCCCAGAACCCGTCCGGATCGCGCAGCGAGCGTTCGTACGCTCGGTGGTAGCCCTCCTCGTCGATCCAGGCCTTGCCTTTCCATTCGGCAGGAACAGGGAAAACGAGATCCTGATCAGGCATGGACGGCCTGTTGGCGCGCGAAATTGCGTTGCGCGAACTCCCAGTCGAGCAAGAAATCCACGGCCCCTTCCACGTACGCGATACGCCGGGACTGATAGTCCAGGTAGTACGCGTGTTCCCAGACGTCGAGCACGAGCAGCGGCCGCTGGCCGTGCGCAATGGGTGTGTCGGCGTTCGCGGTGGCCTGGATCTTGAGGGCGCCGTCCTCCTCGACGAGCCAGACCCAACCGCTGCCGAAGACTCCGACCGCGGCGGCCTTGAAAAGATCGCAGAAGCGCTGGTGCCCGCCGAAGTCCGCGTCGATGCGCGCCGCCAGCGCGCCTTGCGGCTTTCCGCCGTCCGCCTTCGGCCTCAGGGACCGCCAGTAGAAGGCGTGGTTCCATGCCTGCGCCGCGTTGTTGAAGATCGCGCCGGTGCTGCGCTTGACGATCGTCTCCAGCGACGCGGCTTCGAGGTCCGATCCCTTGACGAGCGCATTGAGCTTGTCCACGTAGCCGCGATGGTGAGCTCCGTGGTGCAACTTCATCGTCGCCGCCGAAATCACCGGCTGCAGCGCGTCGTAGTCGTAGGGAAGGTCGGGAAGCGTGATCGCCATGAGATTCTCCTTGCCGGCAATCTTCGGCCTGGCGCTCAATCAAGTAAAACGAAACTTATTGTTCTTTCAATCCATGTTTGCTCATACTACGGCCCATGGACATCACGCTGGCGCGCACCTTCCTCGAGATCGTCGACTGCGGAAACTTCGTGCGCGCCGCGGAGCGCCTGCACGTTACGCAGACCGCCGTCAGCGTGCGCGTGCAGTCCCTCGAGTCCCAGCTCGGCCGTAAGCTTTTCGTGCGCAACAAGTCGGGCGCCACCCTAACGCCCGCCGGGGAGCAGTTCCTCCGGTACGCGCCTTTGCTCATCCAGGTGTGGGAGCGTGCCAAGCACCAGGTGGCGGTGCCGCCGGGCTTGCGGGCGTTGGTCGCCGTGGGCGCGGAGCTCAGCCTGTGGAGCCCCTTCATGCTCGACTGGCTGGTGTGGATGCGACGCTCGACCCCGCAGCTCGCCCTGCGCACGCAGGTGGGCCTGCCCGAGGGCTTGATGGATCAGGTGAGCGAAGGGATTCTCGACCTCGCTGTCCTCTACGCGCCCCAGCACCGGCTGGGACTCAAGGTCGAGCTGCTCATGAAGGAGAAGCTCGTGCTGGTGACGACGGCGAAGGCGAAGAAGGAATCCGCTGCCGGCGACTACGTCTATGTCGACTGGGGTCCGGATTTCGCCGCCCAGCACAACCTGACGTTCCCGGAGCGCGCGAATCCGGGAACCTATGTCGGACTTGGACCGCTCGGTCTGCAATACATCCTCAAGGCGGGCGGGTCGGGGTACTTCCGGGCGCACGCGGTGGCCCCGTACCTTCGCAACCGCCGCCTGCGCCTGGTGCGAGGCGCGCCGGAGTTCCTGTATCCTGCCTACGCCGTGTATTCGGAAGGCGCGGACATCAAGATCATGGCGCCCGCGCTCGCGGGTCTGCGGCACATCGCCAAGTTGCAGGACGCACCGAAGCCTCGCAAAAGACCACTTACTTGACGAGCAGCACTGGAACTTCGCTCGCGGCAGCGGCTTTCAGCGCCACGGAGCCGATGAGCGCGTGATGTGCCGCGCCGCGGCCGCGCGTGCCGAGAACCAGCAGCTCGCTTTGCGTTTGACCCGCCAGCAGCGCTATTTCGCGGAACGGCTCGCCTGCACTCAGGTGAAGGTGATGGCGGATCCCAGCCTTGGCGAAGACCTCGCGCGCCTCGCGGCTGGCTTCCTGCCCGGCCGTCGCACTCCATTGCTCGATCAGATCGCGATTGGGCGGCAGGATGGCCGCCAGCAGGGTGAGCGGTTCCTGCACGTGCACGATCTGCACATCGAGCTCGCCCAGCCAGTCTTGCCACGCGACCAGAAGCTGCGCCGCCCGCAGCGCAGGCTCGGAGCCATCGAGCGCCAGCATCACCCGCAGGCGCCGCCCGAAGTCCACCGGCAGCCTGGTTTCCGGCCGAACCAGGCAAACCGGCGTCGGGCCGCCGTGCGCCACGCGCATGGCGACCGAGCCGAGGGCATATCCATGCACCATGCCATGCCCGCGCGTGCCCATCACGATCAAGTCAGAGCGCCGTGTCTCGGCCTCCCTGAGGATCGTGCTTGCGGGCAGGCCCAGCCGCACCGCCTGCTCTGGGCGCGGCTGTAGTTCCGGCAGGCGCCGCACGGCGGCCTCCGTCACCTCCCTGCCCGCCTCCAGCAGCGCGCGCTCGACCGCGGGCGCATCCAGCGATGCCTCGGGCCAGAGCATCACGGGACGCGACTGCACATTCAGCACGACTGGCGCAAGGCGGGACTTCTGGCCGCGATACCCTGCGACCAGAGTGATAGCGCGCGCCGCGGAATGCGAACCGTCGACCGGCAATAGCAGCTTCACGGCACTCATCACGGAGCGCGCGGTAACGGGGTGCAGGCGAGCCTCTCCGGCTGGAACAGTACTTTTTCCAGCTTGAGGCGGCGGCGCGAGCCGTCCGGAAAGTGCCATTCGATGGATTGCCCTTCCGACAGGCCGAGGAGCGCGGTGCCCACGGGCGCCAGCACCGATACCTTCCCTTTCGCTACGTCCGCCTCGATTGGATAGACGAGCGACACCGTCCTGCTCGCACCGTCCTTCTCGTCCGTGTAACGCACGCGCGAGTTCATGGTCGCCACATCGGCCGGCACGAGTGCCGATGAAACCACCATCGCCCGCTCCAGCTCGCGCCGCAACGGGGCATATGCACGCAGGAGGTTGAGCTCCGCCATGTCGGGTGCCGTTACCATGATCATGTCGTTCATGCCGCCCTCCCGCCCGGATCCCGCGTTACGAGCGCATAGTGGCTCAGCACGATCCAGTACCGCGCTGTGCCCGCCGTAAGCTGATTCAGCTCCGTGGGCAGGCCGAGCAGGCGTGCAAGCGGCGCTTCATAGCGAAGCACGGCGCGCCGGCTGCGGGCGTGCTCCTCCTCCAGGGTCGCCTCGCGCGCGAGGAGGACCTGCTTTACCGCTTCCTGGTAGCCAGTTTCGAGGGCGATTCTGACGTGCATGATCGGCTCCTGGACTTGAACGCCTTCAATCAATCGGACGGTGGGCGGTCCCACCTCCAAGCCTTGTCCATAGGCATCGCGCAAGGCGCCGACGGGCGCAGCGAGGCCGTCCTCGTTCCGCGCGAGCACGTGCAGACCCCGGCGCGAGGGAGAGAGCACGAATTCCTCGCGCGCCGGCAGCCGCTCCTTCGCTTCGGTAGCGAAGCCCAGTTGGAAGCGCGTATCCGTACGTCTGACGAGTTGCTCGATGGGCAGATCGAAGTTCATGGCCTCTCCTTCCCAGCATCCCGCGCCGCATAAACGGCCAGCAGCGCAAGGCCACAGGTCGCTACGAACGCTCGCACGGCTGCAGCGCTTTCGCCGCCGAGAACTAGGTCGAGAAGCGGCAGGGCGACGAGCAACGCTCCGGCAAGGGCGGCGCCGATTGCGTAGTCATGTTTGTTCATTACGCTTCCTCCAGAGAGCGCGTGCGCTCGACCTCGAGCACGCGAATCGTGAGCGGCCGGCCGCCGGGAATTTCGATCGAGGCAACCGCACCCGACTTGCGGCCGAGCAAGGCCCGACCGACCGGGGAGAGCACGGAAATCCGGCCATCCGCAGGGTCGGCTTCGCTAGGGTGGACGACGGCAACGCTGCGGCGCACGCCGCCCGGTTCTTCCTGGTACGCGACCAGCGAGTTCATCGCCACGCGGTCTCCCGGGAGCCGGTCGTGCGGCACCATTTGTGCGTCCATTAGCACGCCCGCGAGCGCATCCGCCGCATCGGCTTCAAATCGGTCTGCGCGGCGCCGGTCGCCCACCAGGGGCGCGAGTGCCTGCACGTCGCGCGCGGAAACAAGCAATTCGTGATAGATGGCCATGTTCATCTCCGAAATCAGCAACAAAGGAAAAAAAGCCGCGGGCCACGCAGCGCGCAAAAGCGCCGCGTGTGTCGCGATCTCTATGGAAGCGGAGGATCCCGGTAAGTCTCAGCCAGGCCGCTAAGTGCGGCCGGTGGGACGCTTACCGGGCGTGGCCGGGAAAGGCGAGGGTTCTCGGCGTGCGCAGAACGCGCGCGATCACGCCCGGCGCCTGCGAGCCGGCCTGAGCGAGATTGCGGTTAAAGGTCATTGGCGTTCTGTCGATGGGTCAGTGAAATCAAACCCGACCATAGCATAGAAAAAAGATAATGCAAGCCGTCTAGTTGCCCATGCGCTCCGACTCGCCCTGCTTCAGCGTGCGCTCGTAAGCAGGATTCTGCTGCGTCTCGTTGCTGTAGCCGCGATCCCCTTCGGGATCGGGCCGCGGCGGCTTCTCGCTGCAAGCGGCGAGCGTCATTGCGGCAATGATTGAAAGAGCTGCGCTGATCAGGCTGCGTGACATGGAAAGCTCCTGTTGGCTGTCCTATGCTGCGCGACCCCGACCACGACGTACAGCGAAACTTAATCGTGCTTGAGTCCATGTTTGCTCATGCTCGATGTCCGAACGTTCTGCAAGCTGTGAGGTCTCATCAACATGGACCACCTCACCGTGACCTTGAGCGAAGGCGAAATCCTTCTGCACAGCCTGCTGAAGAGCGGCGCTGCTCTGGCTCACGATTGCGGCGGCAAGCTTGCCTGCGCTACGTGCTGCGTGGTCGTGCGCGAAGGCAGAGAAACTCTGAGCCCGCCGACCGACGACGAGTTGGACATGCTCGATCGCGCTGGCGTCGCGCAGGACGGCGCGCGGCTCGCATGCCAGGTCATCGGGTCGGGCGAAATCGCCGTTGACGTTCGGCGAAGCGAAGTTCCCTTGCACGAGCAAATGCTGCCGGTCGCGCTTACCGCCGATGCGGCTCAGTTCCTGGCTGTGCAACTCAGCAAGCATCCGGGCTCTGCCGGCGTGCGTCTCGCAGTCGCACCCGCGGGGTGCTCAGGGCTGCGTTATCGCGTCGAGCCTGTGGGTACGGTGGACGAGCGCGACGTGACGTTCGAATGCGGCGGCGTGCGCGTCGTCGTCGATCCCGCCAGCCTGCCTTTCATCCAGGGAACTACTGTGCGGGTCGCGCAGGAAGGCCTCGCCCGGCGCCTGCGCTTCGACAATCCGAATGCCCGGCAAAGCTGCGGCTGCGGCGAAAGCTTCGGCACATGAGCCGGTGAGTCATTCGCGAACGACCAGGTGCATCCGCATCTACTGCTCGGGCTGATAAAGGATCTGCTCGACGAGTGACCGGTTGGGCGCGTCGATGGATTCGTATTCAATCGTGTCTCCGATCGACGCGCCGAGCAGCGCCATGCCAAGCTCGTCGAGCACCGAGATACGGCCCGCGGCCGCATCCGCCTCCGCCGGGTGGACCACGACGATTTCACGGCGTCGCACAGTAGCCAAGTCCCAAACGACGACGAAGGGCGAAACGGTCCGTGCCGAGACTCCGATGATCGCCTTACACCGTCGAACCAAGATCGCGGTACGCGAGTCGCTTGTCCACGACGCGGCGCACGCCAGGAACAGTTTCTGCCGCGACCCGGGCAGCGAGCCGCTCGTTCTCGGACCCGATGATGCCGGCGAAGGTCACCACACCGTCCTCCACGGTCACCTGCGCGAAATCCTTCCGCCACCACGCCTGTCGCCGCAGCTCCGTCAGCAATAGGGCGCGGATCGCGTCGTCCGTGGCCAGATCGGCCGGCACGCCCGCCCGCTTCGCCGAAACCAGGGCGCGGACCAGGTCCGAGCGGCTCACGATACCTACGAGTTGCCCCTCTTCCAGCACCGGAACGCGCCTGATGCGTCGCCGCTCCAGCATCGTGGCAATCGCAGCCAGCGGCGTGTCGGGCGCCACGGTCGCCACATCCCGCGTCATGATGTCGCGCGCATAACGGGCGTGCGACTTGACGTACTCCTCGGGCGAACGGTCGGCGCTGAACAACTGCATCCACCACGGGTCCCCACCCATGGCGCAGTCCGTGCCGATCTCGTAGCGGTGCAGCAGATCGGCCTCGCTGACGATCCCCGCGAGCCGCCCATCATCGACCACGGGCAGCGCGCTGATGCGGCAGGTAAACAGCAGGCTCGCGACGTCGCTCACCAGAGTTCCGGGGGTGACCGTAATCACCTTCGAGGTCATGATGTCTTTGGCGTTCATCGCAATCTCCTTGGTTGCCGCAATGCTGCGCCCGCGCGATGCCCGAGTAAAACGAAAGATATTCAGCTTCCAATCCTCTTTTGTTGATGTCAACGCGTCTTTCTCCAGCGGCGGGCGCAAGCGGCGTGCTTTGATATGAACAAAAATGGGCTCAGGGAGGATTAAGTTTCGCTTTACTTGATTACGCTTCCGGCCGAGCATCCAAGGCAGACAGGAGTGCACGCGTTTATGGACCAGGAAGCATTCAATCTCAGCGTTCGCAAGTTCCTCAAGACGGTCGGCGTCGGCTCGCAGCGTGAGATCGAGCACGCGATCCGGGAGGCGGCGCAACGCAGTTCCTTGCCGGAAAACGCGCCGCTCGCCGCCAAGATGACGCTCGAGATCCCGGCGATCGGCCTCAAGGTGCCTTTCGGCGGCGACATCCGGCTGAAGTAAGGCTTCAGCCCGGCCGGCCGTCGAGGCGCGGACGCGAAAGGATCGGGAAGTACGTCACCGTGAACACTGCAAAAGCAGCGGACCACAGGAGCGCCGAGAGGCTGATGCTGGCCGCGTGCGCGCCAGGCACGACCAGCGGCACGAGCACCCGCACGACGGCTGCCGCCTGCACCATCATGTAGGCTAGGAGCTCTGCGTGGCCCGTGGAAAGCGGGTGTGCCGTGTGTCCGCGTGCCGTCCGGGTCATCATTCCAAGGGTCAATCCGCCGATCGCGCCCACCGTAAGCGCATGCGCAGCAAGCGAGGGCAAGGCGAGGCCAAACCCTGCCAGGCCCCGCAGCGCCAAATGGACCACGACCCATCCGTAGGAGAGGTGCAGGATCCACAGAATGGGAAGACCTCGTGTTCGGAACGGCGCCCACAGAGCAAGTCGCCAACCATGCAGCGCGGCGCCCACCACTGCCGCAGCGGCTGCGATGACCGGGAGCTCAAGCATATCGGCCGCGAACAGGAATAGAACTGCGCCGAGCGCCGCTCTTTCCAGAGGCGCGATACGCCGCGCGCCGGCGCCGGGCACGGCGTTGTTGGTGAATCCCGGCACCACGCGACCCGCAACCACGGCCATGACGAAAAGCACCAGATCCAAGCCGGCCGCGACTCCAAGCCGGGGGTCAGCCTGGAACAGAATGCTCGCCGCTCCCATGGCCACCATCAGAACGATGAAGAACCAGTTGCGCCGGTTATCGCTCGCGACGAGCGGCTTGCCGATGCCCCATGCAACGCCCAGCGCAAACACCATGTCGGCCAGCGCAGCCAGCGGCAACGAGTACAGCGCCAACAGGCGGGCGCAGACCCATGCGACGGCCAATCCAGCGAGCGCCGCGCCCGTCGGCGTCGGCCGGCCGCTCCACGCACGCACAGCGGTCAGCAGGAATCCTGCGATGACCGCGAAGGCGTATCCGAACAGCATCTCATGGGCATGCCAATGCATATCGGCGCCCGGCAGTACCCCAGAATACTGCAGGGCCCATATGGCGATGCTCGCCGCGGCATAGCCTCCGGCGAGCAGATAGAACGGGCGAAAGCCCAACGCAAAGAGCGCGCCCATCAGGCGGGCTTCACTTGATTTGTCCGCGTCTTTCCCAAGGGTTCCGTGGTGCCGGCGCGCCGCTGCGAATGCAGGTTTCCTCGTGGAACGCCGCGCTGACACGCGTCATCGAATGGACAGAGCAACCAAAGGACGATGAGACATGGCAAGGATCGCGAGGTGAGCGACGCGGAACAAATCGCGCTGGGCGACGTTCAGTCGCGGCCGGACAGCCGCAACCTTCGCATCGACGCGGTCGGCGTGAAGGACCTTCGCTATCCCGTCACCATCCAGGCGGGCGGCCACGAGGTTGCGACCATCGCGACCTTTGCCATGACCGTGGGTCTGGCCGCTACGGAGAAGGGAACGCACATGTCCCGATTCGTCGAGCTGCTCGAGGCGCGCACCGAGCCCTTCAGCATGCAGCGCTTCAAAACCCTCGTGCTCGAAATGCTGCAGCGGCTCGATGCGCCGGGTGGCGTGATCGAGATGCGCTTCCCTTACTTCGTCAGGAAGGCCGCGCCAGTTTCCGGGGCGCAAAGCCTGCTGGATTATGAAGTTTGCTGGCGCGGCACCGTGTTCGAGGACGGGCAGCACTCCTTCTGGATGCAGGTTGCCGTGCCCGCGACCAGCCTGTGCCCCTGCTCCAAGGAGATCTCCGAATACGGCGCCCACAACCAGCGCTCCCGCATCAGCATCCAGGCCGAGCTGCTCGGCGCCGTGAAGATCGAGGAGCTCATCGCCGCCGCCGAACGCAGCGCCTCCAGCGAGCTGTACGGCCTGCTGAAGCGCTCCGACGAGAAATACGTCACCGAACACGCCTACGACAATCCACGCTTCGTCGAGGATCTCGTGCGCGAGGTTGCCTTGATCCTGAAGCGGGACCCCCGCATCGGCGCCTATGTGATCGAAGCCGAGAACTTCGAATCGATCCACAACCATTCGGCGTTCGCCCGCATCGCTTCCGGGAGTTCATGATCGTGCTCCACGACGTGGGAAACCACGGGTCAGATCCCGGACTGCTTTCTGCGGTCCGGAGTCCTGGTCATCGCGTAGGCCGGCAATTCCCTGATTGCCTTGCGCGTAAGACGCACGTGTACCCTGCGGTACGGCCAGTCGATCCGCTCGACGGCTTGCGGGTCGATGAGCACCCGCTTGCCGGGCAGCCAGTTGGTCGTCGCGACCACCAGCCCTGCGATGTTCCAATTCTCGCCGTCCACGATGAAATCCTCGACATGCCCGATGGCGCCATCGCGCGCCTCGACGCGGCATCCGCCCACGACCTCGCTGCTTCGCAAATGCGGATCGCTGGCGGCAAGTGCCGCGTATGTCAACTCGTGCTGACGCCACACTGGGCGCTCGGTTTCCGCATCCGGGCTTTTTTCGACCTGCTCGCGCGTCAGCGTCACCCGGATCGGTCCGCCTGCCGGCGCCCGCTCGATCGACGCAGGCGGGATCAGGACCTGCCGCTGCGGCATTGGGTTTCCGGTGTCGACCACGAGGTATCGCACGGCCCAGCGCTCGTCATCGAAGTAGAGGGCCACGATGGAGCCGATCGGGCCGTCCCGCGCGACGATCGCTTCGCCCTGCAGATCCTTCACGCTGCGAAAGTCGTTCATCATCGTCAAGCTTTTCCAGGAGGACGTTTCGAGCGCTCGCAGGCGCGGATCGACTGCTGGTGCGCTTGTTCCGCGCACTCCATCGCGCTCGCGGAGGCGAGGCTGGCTGCATGCCACCTTTCCTGGTCGTACAGAGAAGCGGCTTTGCGGTGCTGCCGCGCCGCCAGCTCATGGCCGGCGGCGGCGCGCTTGTGCTGGCTGCTCGCCGAATCAATGGCGCGCGGCATGCGCGACGCTCAGTGCGGCGGCGTGCGGCTGGTCTCGAACAGGAACCAGGCCCGCTCTTCGGCCTCGTCGATCCAGTTCTCGAGCAGACCAGTTGTCGCCACGTCGCCGTGCTCGCTCGCGGCCGCATGCGCGTCGCGAAGGGAGCCCAGAAGCGTCTTGTTGTCCTCCATCAGCTCGCGCAGCATGTCGCCGGCGGCGACGAAGCCCGCGTCGTTGTCCTTCACGCGCTGCAGCTTCGCGACATGGCCGATGGATTTCAGCGTGCTGCCGCCGATCTTCCTGACGCGCTCGGCGATGCCGTCCGTGGCGGCGAGCACCTGCGCCGCCTGCGCGTCGAACAGCAGGTGATAGTCGCGGAAATGGGGACCGCTGACGTGCCAGTGGAAATTCTTGGTTTTCAGATAGAGCGCCAGCGTGTCGGCAAGCGCCACATTGAGCGCCTGCGAGATCTCGGAGATGGCGTCGGGCGTGAACGAGGTCGGGGTCCGCAGCGCGCTTTGCGCGTTGGCTTCCAGAGCGGGATTTGCAGCCATGTCTGAGCCTCCTTGTGTGAGGGCGTGAACGAGCGCCGAATGACTACCCTTACTCCGGCGTTAAGCCTGTTGGATGAGGCTGGCGTGCCCCGCGTTCCCGAGCGCGCATAAAAAGGGCGTCGAAGCCTTTCTCCCGAACGGCTACCCGTTCGCCGGGTCGTACATGTACAACAGAAGGAAACGATATGGAGCTGGGCATGATTGGCCTGGGGCGCATGGGCGCCAACATGGCGGAGCGGCTGGTGCGGGGCGGCCATCGCGTGGTCGGCTTCGACCGCAACGCTTCATCGCGCAAGGCCGCTGAGGAGAAAGGCGCCGAATCCGCCGCATCGCTGGACGCATTGGTCGTGGCGCTGGCGCCCCCGCGCACGCTGTGGCTGATGGTGCCCGCCGGCGCGGCAGTCGATGAAGTCATCGCCGGGCTGCTGCCGCAACTCGCGGCTGGCGATATCCTCGTCGACGGCGGCAATTCCAACTACAAGGACACATTGCGCCGCGCGGAGGTGCTCGCAGGAAAGCGGATCGGCTACGTTGACTGCGGCACCAGCGGCGGGATCTGGGGGCTCGCCAAAGGCTACAGCATGATGATCGGCGGCGATGCGCCTGCAGTCGAACGCCTGCGGCCGGTTTTCGAGACTCTGGCGCCGGCACCGGATCGAGGCTGGGGCCGGGTCGGTCCGGCCGGGGCGGGTCATTTCGCCAAGATGGTCCACAACGGCATCGAGTACGGCCTGATGCAGGCCTATGCCGAAGGGTTCTCGATCCTGCGCCACAAATCGGAATTCGCCGTCGACCTGCACCAGGTCGCGGAGATCTGGCGCCATGGCAGCGTGGTGCGTTCCTGGCTGCTGGATCTGACCTCGGCCGCCCTGGAGAAAAACCCGAACCTGGAAGGAATCGCACCCTATGTCGCCGATTCGGGCGAGGGACGCTGGACGGTCGCAGAGGCGATCGATCTGGACGTCCCGGCGCCTGCGATCACCCTGTCGCTCCTGGCGCGTTTGCGCTCGCGCGATGCGGGGTCATTCTCCGACAAGCTGCTCTCGGCGATGCGCCACCAGTTCGGCGGGCACGAGATCAGGAAAGAATGAAGAAAAGGATTTCGGCCCTGGTCTCGGATGTCGACGGCACGCTGGTCACCGACGACAAGGTGCTCACGAGGCGGACGCGGGAGGCGGTGGCGCAGGTGCGCGCCGCGGGCATTGCTTTCTCGATCATCAGCAGCCGGCCGCCGCGCGCTTGCGCATGCTGGTCGAGCCGCTGGACCTCTCGACGCCGATGGCCTGCTTCAACGGCGCCGTGCTGGTCAGTGCGCGACTGACCAGCACCCGCGAGTACCTTCTGCCGCCGGCTATTGCCGTGCGGGCGATCGGTTTCCTCGATAGCCATCGCGCCGATGTCTGGCGGTTTACCGTGGAGAGCTGGCTGCTTCGCGATGCCGGCCGGCCTTACGTTGACCTCGAGAAGCGCACGGTGCGGTTCCAACCGGCCATCGTCGAGGATTTCGCAGGCAACCTCGGCCGCGCCGCCAAGATCGTCGGCGTGAGCGGGGACTTCGCCTTTCTGAAAAGGCTCGAGACCGATGCGCGGGCTGCCTTCGCCGGTCAGGCGAGCGTCGCCCGTTCGCAGCCCTACTATCTCGACTTCACGCATCCGCGCGCCAACAAAGGCGTCGCCTTGCTAGCGCTGTCGGAGCTCCTCGTCATCCCGCCGGCCGAGATCGCCGTCATCGGCGACGGCCCCAACGATGTTGCGATGTTCGAAAAGAGTGGCTTGAGCATCGCCATGGGGAATGCCAGCCGCGAGGTGAAACTCGCCGCCGACATCCTCCCGGCAGCAACGCCGAGGACGGATTCGCGGCGGCGGTCCAGCGCTTCATCCTCGCGCCTGGTGTGTGACGCTCCGGCGCCGGGCGCCCCGGGGCAAGTATGAACAGAAGTGGATTGAAAGAGCACTAAGTTTCGTTTTACTTCATTTGCTCCGCGGCCGAAGATGCTCCGGACTGGAGGCAACATGGCATCCACCACCGGCAGCGCGGCGACGCCGGAGACGCTCTCACTCGAGGCGCTCGGCGGCGGTTTCGCAATCGGCAAGCAAGGCGCCGACATGGAGCTTTGCCGCCGCATCGCCAACGCAGACGGCGCGGCGTTCAAGCAGCTCATGCGCCGCTGCAATCGGATGCTGTTCCGCACCGCCCGTGCCATCCTGCGCGGCGACGCCGCAGCGGAACACGCGGTGCAGGACGCCTGGCTGCGCGCCTATCGCTCGATCGGCACGTTCCGCGGCGAGGCAAAGCTCTCGACCTGGCTGGTGCGCATCGTCGTGAACGAGGCGCTGGCGCGTCGCCGGAAGGCGGCTCGCGGCGGGATCGTACCGATCGCCGACGGCGCCTCTGAGGAGCGCGAGCTGGAGTCCCCGGCCGGCCCGTGCGAGCGCGATGGGCCTGCGCAGATCGCGGAACGCCGCGATCTCCAGCGGGTCCTCGAAGCGAAGATAGGCGCGCTGTCGGAGCCGCTGCGCGCCGTATTCCTGCTGCGCGCGCTGGAGGAGTTTTCGGTCGCGGAAATGGCGCAGGCGCTTGGCTTGCGCGAAGCCACGGTCAGGACGCGCTTCTTCCGCGCGCGCGGCCACTTGCGCAATGCGCTCTCCTAGATCCGAATGAAAATCGTAACTCTGGTACTCGCCGGCGGAGAGGGAACGCGGCTCTATCCGCTCACCGCCGAGCACGCTAAGCCCGCGCTGCCGTTCGCCAGCGGCTACCGCATCGTCGATTTCGTGTTGAGCAACCTGGTGAATTCGAAGCTCTCCACGATCTATGTGCTGGCGCAGTACAAGCCCGAATCCCTGGTAAAGCATATCCAGGCAGCCTGGGCGCCGCTGTTCTCCGAGGAAGGGAGGATCAAGGTGCTGCTGCCGCCCACCAATGTCTTGGGCGGGCAGTTCAAGGGCACCGCCGACGCCGTCTACCAGCATCTCAATCTCATCCGGGCGCATTCGCCTGATCTCGTCGCGGTGTTCGCCGCCGACCACGTCTACCGCATGGACGTGCGGCAGATGATCGACTTCCATCGCGCGCGCCGCGCGGAGGTTTGCGTCGCCGCCTGCGGCGTGCCGATCGAGCAGGCCGCGAGCTTCGGCATTCTTTCTACTACGCCCGCCGGGCGAGTCCAGGCGTTCCGGGAGAAGCCGCGCGCCGGCGCGCCCTCGATCCTTGGCGACTCCCGCCGTGCCTATGCGTCGATGGGCAACTACCTCTTCGACCCGGAGGTGCTCGAGCGTGTGCTGGAGGAAGGTCGGTCCGGGGGCCGCACCGATTTCGGCCGCGATATCCTGCCGCGCATCTGTGCGAGCCATCGTGTGTACGCGTACGACTTCGCGCAGAACCAGATCCCTGGCGTGCAGGAGTTCGAGGAGCGCTCCTACTGGCGCGACGTCGGCACGCTCTCGGCGCTTGCCGCCGCGCAGCACGACGCCAGGGGCCAGAAGCCGCGCTTCAACCTATGGAACAGCCGCTGGCCGATCCACGGCGAGCCGCGCGTACAGCTCCCCCTGAGCCGCGTTGCTTGATATCCCAGCGCCGGGCGCCCCCGGCATCGCGGCGCGCTGGACTTCCAGCGCCAAGAGCGGCGTCGGCACCGCGCTGGCGGCGCAGAGCCAGGTCTGGTTCACGATCAGCCACGGCATCCTTAACGAGATCTACTATCCCCGCATCGATCACGCCTGCACGCGCGATTTCGGCTTCATCGTCACCGACGCTCGCGGGTTCTTCTCCGAGGAGAAGCGCAACGCCGCAAGCACCCTGCGGCCGATCGCGCCAGGGGTGCCGGCCTTCGCCATTGCCAGCACCTGCGACTCGGGCCGCTACCGTCTGGAAAAACAGGTGCTCACCGATCCGCGTCGCGACGTCGTCCTGCAGCGCGTGCATCTTCACGCGCTCAGCGGCGAAATCCCCGGCTACCGCCTCTATGCGCTCCTCGCGCCGCATCTGGTCAACCGCGGCGCCGGCAACAGCGCCTGGATCGGCGAGTACAAGGGCATGCCGATGCTGTTTGCCGAAGGCGGCGGCACGGCGCTCGCCGTGGGCTGCTCGGCCCCGTTTCTCGCCCGCAGCGCGGGCTTCGTCGGGGTGTCGGACGGCTGGCAGGATCTCTCGCGGCACTTCGAGCTGCGCTGGCGCTACGCAGACGCACGCCACGGCAATGTCGCGCTGACCGGTGAAATCGACCTGCGCGCCTGCGGCGGCCGGTTCGTGCTGGCGCTCGGATTCGGGCGCAGCGCCGCGGAAGCCGCGCTTCGCGTGCGTGCCAGCCTTGATGAGGGCGTCGACACGGCCCTCGCCGAATACATTGCCGGCTGGCGTGCGTGGCAGGACACGCTTCTGCCGCTCGACGCGGCGCTGCCCGCGGGCAGCGCCAACACCTATCGCGTCAGCACGGCGGTGCTGCGCACGCACGAGGCGAGATCGTTTGCCGGCGGCTACATCGCCAGCCTCTCCATCCCGTGGGGATTCTCCAAAGGCGACGAGGATCTGGGCGGCTACCACCTCGTCTGGCCGCGCGACCTGGTGGAAACCGCGGGCGGCTTGCTTGCGGCAGGCGCGAAGCCAGAGGCGCTGCAGATCCTTCGCTATCTTCAGGGCATCCAGGAAGCCGACGGCCACTGGCCGCAGAATTGCTGGCTCGACGGCACGCCTTTCTGGAATGGCGTGCAGATGGACGAGTGCGCCTTCCCGATCCTGCTCGCCGATCTCGCGCGGCGCGAGGGCGCGATCCCGCAGTCCGAGCTTGCCGGGTTCTGGCCGATGGTGAAGCAGGCGGCGCAGTACATCGTGCGCAACGGCCCGGTGACCGGGCAGGACCGGTGGGAAGAGGACGGCGGCTATTCCCCGTTCACGCTTGCCGTCGAGATCGCCGCGCTGCTCGCCGCGGCCGAGCTCGCCGACGAATTCGCCGCGCCCGAGCAGGCGGCCTTTCTGCGCGAGACCGCCGACATGTGGAACGGCCTGATCGAGCATTGGATCTACGCTGCCGGCACCCCGCTCGCGAAGCAGGCGGGCGTCGACGGCTACTACGTTCGCATCGCACCGCCCGACACCGCCGAGGCGGCGTCGCCGGTCGACGGCTTCGTGCCGATCAAGAACCGTCCTCCCGGGTGCAGCGGCGGGCCGGCTTCCCTCATGGTCAGTCCCGATGCGCTCGCCCTGGTGCGCTTCGGGCTGCGCGCGCCGGACGATCCGCGCATTCGCAACACCGTGAAAGTGATCGACGCGCTCCTGAAGGTCGAGCTACCCGCCGGCCCGTGCTGGCGCCGCTACAACGGCGACGGCTACGGTGAGCACGAGGACGGCCGGGCGTTCGACGGCACCGGGGTCGGGCGGCCGTGGCCGCTCCTCACGGGCGAGCGCGCGCATTACGAGCTCGCTGCGGGCAACCGAGACGCCGCGCAGAAGCTGCTCGCTGCCCTCGAGGGCTTCGCGAGCGACGGACATCTGCTTCCCGAGCAAGTCTGGGACGCCCCGGACATTGCTGCACGCGAGCTGTGGCGCGGCCGGCCCTCCGGCTCCGCCATGCCGCTCGCCTGGGCGCACGCCGAGCACATCAAGCTGCTGCGCTCGCTCGCCGACGGCCGCATCTTCGACATGCCGACGCAGGCACACCAGCGCTACCAGATCGAAGGCGTGCGCTCGCGCCTGTGCGTCTGGAGCTTCAATCAGAAGGCCCGCGGCGTGACCAGCGGCAGCATCCTGCGCGTTGAGCTTCTCGCCGCCGCCTCCGTGCATTGGACCAGCGATGGCTGGCGCACGATCGGCGACACGCCGACGCGAGACAGCGGCCTGGGCATCCACTTCGCCGACCTCGACACCGGCGGGCTGAAGGCCGGCGCCGAGGTGGTCTTTACGTTTTACTGGCCGGCCGCCGAGCGCTGGGAAGGCGTCGACTATCGGGTGGCGATCCACTGATGAAGGCCCCGCATGGCATTCACCTCTTTCTGGCGGACGTGGACGGTGCGCTGGTGACCCGGGACAAAATACTGACCGAGGCCGCGAAGGCGGCAGTGCACGAACTGCGCGCCGCCGGCATAGCCTTCGCCATCACCAGCGGCCGCCCGCCGCGCGGGATGAGCATGCTCATTGAGCCGCTCGCGCTGACGGGCCCCATCGCCGGTTTCAACGGTGGCGTGTTCGTCAATGCGGATCTATCAGTGATCGAAAGCCACACGCTCGACCTCGCGGCAGCCAGGCAAACCTTGGCGCTCATCCTGGAGCAGGCGCTGGACGTCTGGGTGTATACCGAGACCGAGTGGCTGATTCGCGACCACGGCGCGCCGCACGTCGCGCGGGAGGCGTGGACGGTTCAGTTCGACGCGCGCGTGGTGCCGGAATTCACCGATGCGCACTTGGCGCACGCGGTGAAGATTGTCGGCATCTCGGACAATCTGGACGCGGTCGCGGCCTGCGAGAGGGTGGTACAGAAGGCGCTCGGCGGCCGGGTGAGCGCCGCCCGGTCGCAGCCTTACTACGTGGACGTGACCCACCCACAGGCCAACAAAGGCATGGTCGTGACGACCCTCTCCAAGCATCTGAACATCCCGCCCGCGCAAATCGCCACCATGGGCGACATGCCCAACGACGTGCTGATGTTCCGCAAGAGCGGCTTCTCCATCGCGATGGGCAATGCGAGCGACGAGGTGAAGGCGCAGGCGAGCGCCGTGACCGACAGCAACGAGAACGAAGGATTCGCGAACGCCGTGCGGCGCTTCATCCTGCGGCGCGGCGCGCCGATTGTGGAGGAACCGTGACGGGAGACCTGGCATGGGCGCCGTAATCGAGCTTTCCGCAAGCGACCTTCCCGCGTTCTGTCCGAACCGGAATATGCCGCTGTGGTCCTGGCATCCGCGGGTTTACCTGGATGTGTTGCATGAAGCAGAAGCAATGTGTCCCTACTGCGGCACGCACTATCGCCTCGCCGCTGCGGCCCCGGCGACGGAAGGGACGGTCTCGCGCGCGATGGTCGGGTGATCGTTTAGCGCGCGAGTAGCTCGAGGAACGAAGTCCGGCGATCGGTTCGAATGGCCGATCGCGTCCAGATGGTCGAGCTCATGCGGTTCAAGCAATCTTGTGCAGCGCCGCGCCCTTGTGCATGGCGAAGTGCTCGGTCTTGTCGCTCTTGATCTCGTACTGTGGATCGCCGTTGCTGGCGTGGTGCGTGTAGCCTTTGTAGTCCGTGTCTTTTGTGTGAACCTTGACGATCCTGCCGCTCACATGCCCAGCCTCCGAATTCCAGCGCACGTGATCGCCGACTTTGAATTTCGTCTTCATGATCGTTAATGTCCTGTCTGCCGCCTGACTACTTCAGAACCTGGATGGCGAAGCGATGGTAGCGGTTGGCGAATTCGAACGACACCCGTCGGACCACGTTCATTGCGCGCTCGGCCTCTAGGTCCCCGGGAGCGTAGATCAGCAGGAAAGTACTGCCCCGCTTCGCCGCTTCGAGGCGCTGGCCTACCGCCTCATCGCTCTTCCCGAGCCGCGCGAGAAAGCCGGTATGGTCATCGAGATTGCGCTGCGCACGTTTCTTTACCTCTACGGCGGTGGAGAGCAGGCAATCGGCCGGGTCATAGCCGCCGGTCAGCAGGTCGCGGCGCACCTTTTCCGCGTCTTCCCGCTTTGCGAACGCGACTACGATGTGACCGCGAGGATAGAAGATTCCGAAGTCGGTCATGTGCTTGCTCAAGGTGGGTCTCCTGTGGGTTTGGTTCGCTACTTCAGGCTTTCGAGTTACCCGGAAACCTCGCGCAGCTCCTCGCCACTGAAAACGCGGGACTTGAGCTTCGTCATCCTGCCTCCCCCAATAGCGCGCGTGCGCGCGCGCAGACGTTTTCAGCGGTAAAGCCGTATTTCTCCAGCATCTCGCCGCCGGGCGCAGAGGCGCCGAAACGCTCCACGCCGAGCACGTCGGTCGCGTAACGTAGCCATCCCTGCGCCACGCCCGCTTCGACCGCAAGCGCCGGAATCGACGGCGGCAATACCGAGTTGCGGTACTCCAGGGCTTGCGCATCGAACAGCTCCCAGCTCGGCATGGAAACGAGGCGTACGGGGATCTTTTCCTCCTGCAGCATCTGCGCCGCGGCGGTGATCAGCTCGACCTCCGAGCCGCTGGCGATCAGGATGAGACGGGGTTTGCCATTCGGCGCATCGCGGAGCACGTACGCGCCGCGGCGCAGGCGATCCGCGGGCGCGTGGCGGCTGCGATCGAGCGTGGGCAGATTCTGCCGGCTCAGCACCAGCACCACCGGGCGATCGTGCGTCTCCAGCGCCACCCGCCACGCGACCGCGGTTTCGTTGGCGTCGCCGGGCCGGATGACGGTCAGGTTCGGAATTGCGCGCAGCGAGGCAAGCTGCTCCACCGGCTGGTGGGTAGGGCCATCTTCGCCCAGCCCGATGCCGTCGTGGGTGAAAACATGCACGACGTGCAGCCCCATCAGTGCGGCAAGGCGGATCGGCGGGCGCATATAGTCGGAGAAGATCAGGAAGGTCGCGCCGTAGGGAATGGTGGCGCCGTGCGCCGCCATGCCGTTGACGATCGCGCCCATGGCGTGCTCGCGCACGCCAAAATGCACATTGCGTCCGTTCAATCCTTTTAGCTCGGTATGGGTGGAAGGATCCAGGTCCGCCGAGCCGCCGGTCAGCGCCGGCAGCCGCGGCGCAATGGCATTCATCACCTTGCCCGAGGCGACCCGCGTGGCGATGCCCTTGGCATCCGCGGGAAAAACGGGGACCTGCTCATCCCAGCCCGGCGGCAATTCGCCGCGCACGCGGTGCTGCAGCTCGTGGGCCAAATCGGGGAAGGCCTTCGCGTACGCTGCCATGCGCTCGTTCCACGCACCCTCCTCGCGCGCGCCGCGCGTCAACGCCTCGCGGAAATGCTCGAGCGCCGGTTCGGGAATCAGGAACGCCGGCTCGGCCGGCCAGCCCAGCGCCTGCTTGGTCAGGCGGACTTCCTCCGCGCCGAGCGGCGAGCCGTGCGCCTCGAAGCTGTCGTGCTTGTTCGGCGAGCCGTAGCCGATATGGGTGCGCACCAGGATCAACGATGGCCGCGCGGTTTCCGCCCGCGCGGCCCGCAGCGCGACGTCGATGGCGGCGAGGTCGTTGCCGTCCGCGACCACGATCGTGTGCCAGCCATAGGCCTGGAAGCGCCGCGCGCGATCCTCGGTGAACGTGATGTCGGTGCCCGCAGCGAGGGTGACGCGGTTGTCGTCGTACAGGCAGGTGAGCTTTCCGAGCTTCAGATGTCCGGCGAGCGAGGCCGCCTCCGACGCCACGCCCTCCATCAGGTCGCCGTCGCTGGCGATCGCATAGGTCGCGTGATCGATCACCTCGAATCCGGGGCGGTTGTAGCGCGCCGCGAGCTGCGCTTCGGCGAGCGCCATGCCCACCGCATTGGCGAAGCCTTGTCCGAGCGGCCCGGTGGTGACTTCAACTCCCGGCGTGTGCCCGCGCTCGGGATGCCCCGGCGCCTTGCTGCCCCACTGGCGAAAGCGCTTGATCTCCTCCAGCGGCAGCTCGTAGCCGGTGAGGTGCAGCAGGCTGTAGAGGAGCATCGAGCCGTGCCCTGCCGAGAGCACGAAGCGATCGCGGTCGAACCAGTCCGGATTGCGCGGATTGTGCTTGAGCAGGTGCGTCCACAGCACATACGCCATCGGCGCGGCGCCCAGCGGCATGCCCGGATGACCGCTGTTGGCATTCTGCACGGCGTCCACGGACAGAAAGCGCACCGTGTTGATGCAAAGCTGATCCAGATCCGTCATGCGCCGTGCGCAAGCTCGGGCTCGCTCTCGTTGGCAATTTCGTCAGCGGTGCGCCCGGCCAACGCCTTGCCCAGCTCCACGCCCCACTGGTCGAAGGAGTTGATGTTCCAAATCGCGCCCTGCACGTACACGCTGTGCTCGTACAGCGCCACCAGCGCGCCTAGCGTTTGTGGCGTGAGCCGCTCCGCGAGGAGCGTGTTGCTCGGCCGGTTGCCCTCGAAGCTGCGGTGCGGCGCATCTGCGGTTTTGCAGAATGCCAGCGCCTCGCTCTGCGCGAACAGGTTGGCCATCAGCAAATCGTGCTGGTTGCCGAGCGGGTTCAGCGGCCGGCAGAAGCCGATGAAGTCGCACGGAACGAGCCTGGTGCCCTGGTGGATGAGCTGATAGAACGAATGCTGGCCGTTGGTGCCCGGCTCGCCCCAATAGATCGGGCCGGTCTCGTAGTCCACCGCCTCGCCCTCGAGCGTGACGTGCTTGCCGTTGCTCTCCATCGTCAACTGCTGCAGATAGGCAGGAAAGCGCTTGAGGTATTGCTCGTAGGGCAGAACCGCGACCGTCGGCGCGCCGAGGAAATTGCTGTTCCAGATTGCCAGCAGCCCGAGCAACACCGGCAGGTTGCGCTCGAACGGCGCGCTGCGGAAGTGCTCGTCCATCGCGCGAAACCCAGCGAGCATCGCGCGGAAGTTCTGCGACCCGATCGCCAGCATGGTCGAAAGCCCGATCGCCGAATCCATCGAATAGCGTCCGCCGACCCAGTCCCAGAA